>NZ_CP109583.1:5707500-5865000 GCF_036250755.1 Streptomyces uncialis
GTGCTCGCCACCGCCGACCTCGTCCTCGACGGGATCACCGGGATCGGCGGCCGGGGCGGACTGCGGCCCGACGCGGTGCCGCTGGCCCGCGCGGCCCGCGGCTCGGACGCGGTGATCGTCGCCGTCGATCTGCCCAGCGGGACCGAGGCGGACAGCGGGGAGGTCCGCGGCGAGGCGCTGCGCGCCGACGCGACGGTCACCTTCGGTACGTACAAGCCGGGGCTGCTGATCGACCCCGCGCACACGTACGCGGGCACCGTGCGGCTCGTCGACATCGGCCTCGGCCCGTATCTGCCGGACCCGCCGCCGCTGGAGGCCCTTCAGCACCAGGACGTGGCGCGGCTGCTGCCGGAGCCGTCCGGCGAGAGCGACAAGTACCGGCGCGGGGTGGTCGGGATCGTCGCCGGGTCGGCCCGCTATCCCGGCGCGGCCGTGCTCGCCGTCGCGGGCGCGCTGCGGGGCGGCGCCGGGGCCGTCCGGTACGTGGGGCACGCCGCCGACGCGGTGATCGCCCGCTTCCCGGAGGCCCTGGTCCACTCCGGGCCGCCCGCCCGTGCGGGACAGGTGCAGGCGTGGGTGGTGGGGCCGGGCCTCGGGGACGACCCGGACGTGGTCCGTGAGGTGCTGGAGTCCCGTGTCCCCGTCCTCGTCGACGCGGACGGGCTGCGCCCGCTGGACCCGGCGACGGTACGGGACCGGGGGGCGCCCACGCTGCTCACCCCGCACGCGGGGGAGGCCGCCGCGCTGCTCGGGGTGTCGCGGGGGCGGGTGGAGGCGGCGCGGCTGGCCTCCGTGCGGGAGCTCGCGGCGCGGTTCGGGGCGACCGTGCTGCTCAAGGGGTCCACCACGCTGGTGGCCTCCCCCGACGGGTCGGTGCCCGTGCGGGTGAACCCGATGGGGACGCCGTGGCTCGCCACGGCGGGCAGCGGGGACGTGCTGTCGGGGCTCGCGGGGTCGTTGCTGGCGGCGGGGCTGGGGGCGGCCGACGCGGGGGCCGTGGCGGCCTATCTCCATGGGCTGGCGGGGCGGGATGCCGCGGGGCGGGGGGTGCCGGTCACCTCGTTCGAGGTGGCCGACGCGGTGGGGGGTGCGTGGGGGAGGGTCCGGTCCCCCGGCTGAGGCCCGTCCTCGGTCGCGCGTCCGAGGTCTGTCCGGCGGGACGCGCTTCGTTCCCGTGCGGGTCGCCTTTGCTTGCGCTTCCGAGGTCTGTCCGGGTGGACGCACCTGTTGCCTGTGCCGTCGCTCGTGGGGTGCGCAGTTCCCCGCGCCCCTGGGTGCTGCCCCTTCGGGTTTGTTCGTCGGGTGCGGGCCTGCCCTCGTCTTTTGCGCAGTTCCCCGCGCCCCTTTGGGGCGCATCCGGCCGGTCCTTTGGGTCGGTGCCGGTCGGGATTCTCCGTCCTCGCTCCAACGCGCTCGGTACGACGTCCCTCTTGCCCGACTGAAGAGCATCGGAGTCTGCGGGCAGAGATTCCCGCCCACCCCCTCCCGCAGCCCCGCGACTGCGGGAGGAGGATGGTTCAACCCGCCCCGGGCTGACACCGGCCCGCAGCCTGACCCCACCCGCAGCCGGAGAACAGCCCCAGCCGGGCGCCCCCAAAGGGGCGCGGGGAACTGCGCACCCCCGTCCGGCCCGCACGGGAAACAGGTACGTGCAGGTGTGGAACCTCAGGGGCGCGGGGAACTGCGCGAGCAACCAAGGACCACCCGCACCCGAGCGGGAACCGAAGGGGGCGCGACCGAAGGGGCGCGGGGAACTGCGCACCCCGTCCGACCTGAACGGGAACGAAGTACGTGCAGGTGTGGGACCCCAGGGGCGCGGGGAACTGCGCGAGCGGCCGAGGGTCATCCGCAGCCGGACGGGAACCGAAGGGGGCGCGACCGGAGGGGCGCGGGGAACTGCGCACCCACGAACGCCCCGTACAGGGACAGGTGCGTGCAGGTGTGGAACCCCAGGGGCGCGGGGGAACCGCGCACCCCACGGGCGACGGCACGGGACAAGTGCGTTCAGCACAGGGAACCTCGGAAGCGCGAGCGAAGGCGACCTGCGAGAATCGGCGGCGATGAGCCAGACACCGCCCCCCCTGAGCCGAGTCCGCGCCGAGATCGACCTGGACGCCCTGCGCGCGAACGTCCGCACGCTCCGCGCCCGCGCCCCCCGCTCCGCCCTGATGGCGGTCGTCAAGTCGGACGGCTACGGCCACGGCGCCCTCCCCTGCGCCCGCGCGGCGATCGAGGCGGGCGCGACCTGGATCGGCACGGCCACCCCCCACGAGGCCCTGGCCCTGCGCGCCGCGGGCATCCGCGGCCGGCTGATGTGCTGGCTGTGGACCCCGGGCGACCCCTGGCGCGAGGGCATCGAGGCCGACCTCGACATGTCGGTCAGCGGGATGTGGGCCCTGGCCGAGGTGACCGCCGCCGCCCGGGACGCGGGGCGGCCCGCCCGTATCCAGCTCAAGGCCGACACCGGACTCGGCCGCAACGGCTGCGCGCCCGCCGACTGGCCCGAGCTGGTCGCCGCCGCACTCGCCGCCGAGGCCGCCGGGACCGTCCGGGTCACCGGCCTGTGGTCGCATCTGGCCTGTGCCGACGAGCCGGGCCACGCCTCGATCCCGGCCCAGCTCGACACGTTCCGGCGGCTCGTCGCGTACGCCGAGGGCGAGGGGGTGCGTCCGGAGGTGCGGCACCTCGCGAACTCCCCGGCCGCGCTGACCCTCCCGGAGACCCACTTCGACCTGATCCGTACCGGTATCGCCATGTACGGTCTGTCGCCCGCGCCGGAACTGGGCACCGCCGCCGAACTGGGACTGCGTCCCGTGATGACGCTCAGCGCCTCGGTGGCCCTGGTCAAGGGTGTGCCGGGCGGTCACGGGGTCAGCTACGGCCATCACTACGTCACCCCGGCGGAGACCACCCTCGCGCTGATCCCCGCCGGTTACGGCGACGGCATCCCCCGGCACGCCTCCGGCCGGGGCCCGGTCCTCGTCGGCGGCGAGTGGCGGCGGGCCGCCGGACGGATCGCGATGGACCAGTTCGTGGTGGACCTGGGCGGGCAGAAGATCCAGGAAGGCGCCGAGGCCGTGCTGTTCGGACCGGGGGACCGGGGCGAACCGACCGCCCAGGACTGGGCCGAGGCGGCGGACACCATCGCGTACGAGATCGTGACCCGGATCGGCGCCAGGGTCCCCCGTGTCCACCACGGCGGCACCCGGGCCACGACCGTGCCGACCGCGCCGGGCGCCGCCGCGGTCACGGCAGGGCGCGGCGAGGGGAGTCGTACATGAGTGACAGCGGTGCGCAGGCCGTCACCGACGCGGTGGCCTCGGTCGCCTCGGCCGGTGAGGTCTGGCGCAAGGGCGCCGGTATCGCGGGGGTGGCGATCGGCGTGGTCGCGGCGGGCGCGGCGGCGGGAGTCGCGATCGAGCGGCTGACCGTCGGCCGGGGCATCCGCCGCAGGGCGCGGCTCGCCCTCGACTCGACCGGACCGTACGGAGCGCTGCGCGGCACGCCCGGTACGGCGTCCGCCGACGACGGCACGGAGCTGTACTACGAGGTCGACGAGGTGGGTGAGCCCGACGCGGACCTCGCGCCGCGCCGCAGACGGCTGTTCGGCCGCCGTGACCCCGCCCCCGTCACCGTCGTCTTCAGCCACGGCTACTGCCTCAGCCAGGACTCCTGGCACTTCCAGCGGGCCGCGCTGCGCGGTGTCGTGCGTACCGTCCACTGGGACCAGCGCAGCCATGGCCGCTCCGCGCGCGGAGCGGCCCAGGCGCAGTCCGGCGCCCCGGTCACGATCGACCAGCTCGGCCGGGACCTGAAGGCCGTCATCGACGCGGCGGCGCCCGAGGGCCCGCTCGTCCTCGTCGGGCACTCCATGGGCGGGATGACGATCATGGCCCTGGCCGACCAGTACCCGGAGCTGGTGCGGGAGCGGGTCGCCGGGGTCGCGCTGGTGGGGACGTCGGCGGGACGGCTCGCGGAGGTCAGCTACGGGCTGCCGGTGGCCGGGGTGAACGCGGTGCGGCGGGTGCTGCCCGGGATGCTCAAGGTGCTGGGCCAGCGCGCGGAGCTGGTGGAACGCGGGCGGCGGGCCACCGCGGACCTCTTCGCGGGGATCATCAAGCGGTACTCGTTCGCCTCGCGCGACGTGGACCCCGCGGTCGTCCGGTTCGCGGAGCGGCTCATCGAGAGCACGCCCATCGACGTCGTCGCGGAGTTCTACCCGGCGTTCGCCGAGCACGACAAGAGCGAGGCGCTCGTCCGCTTCGACGGGCTGCCCGTGCTCGTCCTCGCCGGGGACAAGGACCTGATCACCCCCAGCGAGCACAGCGAGGCCGTCGCCGACCGGCTCGGCGACGCGGAACTCGTCCTCGTCCCGGACGGCGGGCACCTGGTGATGCTGGAGCACCCCGAGGTCGTGACCGACCGGCTCGCCGACCTCCTGACCCGCGTGGGAGCCGTCCCGGCAGGTACTACCGTGGACGGTTATGGAGCAACGAGCGGTACCGCGCGACCGGGCGGCTGACCCGGTCGACGCGCGGATCACGGTCACGTCCCCCGAACGCATGCGGGAGCTGGGCGTGCGCCTGGCCGGACTGCTGCGCCCCGGTGATCTGGTGATGCTCACCGGTGAGCTGGGCGCGGGCAAGACGACGCTGACCCGGGGCGTGGGCGAGGGCCTGGGTGTCCGGGGCGCGGTCACGTCCCCCACGTTCGTCATCGCCCGGGTGCATCCGAGTCTGGTCGGCGGCCCCCCGCTCGTGCACGTCGACGCGTACCGCCTGGGCGGCGGGCTGGACGAGATGGAGGACCTGGACCTCGATGTGTCGCTGCCCGAGTCCGTGATCGTCGTGGAGTGGGGCGACGGCAAGGTCGAGGAGCTGTCCGACGACCGGCTGCACATCCTGATCGACCGCGCGGTCGGGGACACCACCGACGAGGTCCGTACGGTCACCCTGCGTGGGTACGGGGACCGGTGGGCCGGGGCCGCGGGGGAGGGCGGGGGGTTCGCCGGACTCGTGGCGCCGTCCGCCGGCTGACATTTTCCGACGCGGTGTCGGGAAGATGTTGCGCCGGGCCGGTCGTCCGTGTTCACATGGGGTGAGACGCAGGTTAGGTGTACCTAACCATTCCTGCCCCCGGAGCACCAGGAGGCGCCCATGCAGGCGAAAGAGCGGGTCGCGCTCACGTCCACGGGGTCCGAGGGGGTGGTGTCGATGAGCGAGCTGCTGGCCGCGGGTGCGGCGGCGAGTGCGGTGTCGACGCCGCCGGTCGTCCCGTCCGCGAGCACCGGGACTCCGTCCCCCGCCCCGTCCCCGGCTCCGTCCGAGGACCACGCGGAAGCCGCATAGCCCTCCGGGTAGGCCCGAGTTCCCTGTGCGGGTCGCCTTCGCTTGCGCGTCCGAGGTCCGTCCGGCTGGACGAACTTGTCCCTGTGCCGTCGCTCGTGGGGTGCGCAGTTCCCCGCGCCCCTAGGTCTCCTGTGCTTGGCCCACGTTCCCCTGCGCGGGTCGGACGGGGGTGCGCAGTTCCCCGCGCCCCTTTGGGGGCGCCCCTTGAGGCTGTCGGTCGGGTGCGGGGCCTTCGCTTGCGGAACCCCCTCCTCGCGCAGTCGCTCGGCTACCGAAGGGGGTGGGCGGGAATCTCTGCCCGCAGACTCCGATGCTCTTCAGTAGGACCAGTGAACGTCGTACCGAGCGCGTTGGAGCGAGGACGGAGAATCCCGACCGGCCCCGACCCGAAGGACCGACCGGACGCGCCCCAAAGGGGCGCGGGGAACTGCGCGAACCCACCGAACGACGGCACAGGAACGAAGTGCGCCCAGCACCGAGTACCCAGGGGCGCGGGGAACTGCGCACCCCACGAGCGACCCGCACAGGAACGAAGTTCGCCCACCCGGACAGACCTCGGAAGCGCAAGCGAAGGCGACCTGCGGGGAACTGCGCGAAACCACCGAACGACGGCACAGGAACGAAGTGCGCCCAGCACCGAGTACCCAGGGGCGCGGGGAACTGCGCACCCCACGAGCGACCCGCACAGGAACGAAGTTCGTCCACCCGGACAGACCTCGGAAGCGCAAGCGAAGGCGACCTGCGGGGAACTGCGCCCCCCACGAGCGACCCGCACAGGGGCAAGTTCGTCCACCCGGACAGACCTCGGACGCGCAAGCGGGGGCGTAAGCCGGGGCAACCCCTAAGGGATGACGACAACCTTCGTGCCGATCACCGCGAAGTCCCACATCGCGTCCCCCTGCGCCCGGGTCGACCGGATACCCCCCGTACGCCGCCGCGGATCAGGCGCCCCCCGGGCGCCGTCCACCGCCGCGCTGAACCCGATGCTCACCCCGTCCGCCACCGCGAACCGCACCACATGCTCGATCCCGACCCCGTCGGACCCCGCCGTGCGCCCGGTGCGTGACGTCACGGTGTACGTACCGGGAACCGGGTCGACCGTGCTGGGCGTCACGGTGTACGTCGTGCGTACCCGGGAGCCGTCGGCCAGCCACACCCGGTCGTCCTCCAGCGCGTAGACCACCCGGGCCCCGCCGCCCGTACCCTCGGGCAGCGCCTTCGGGTCACGCTTGTCCCGCACGGGGACGGCCGCGTCGGCCTGGGACGTGACACCGGGGGAGACGCGTACCGGGGCGCTCGCCGACGCCTGGTACGCGAGGAAGCCGACCGTGACCAGGGCCGCCGCGGTGAGCCCGGCCACGATTCCCGAGCTGCTGCTTGCCACCACGCACACCTCTCGTCCGTCCGCGGAACCGCGCGGCACCCGCCGGACGGTCACCGTCCGTGAGCGCGCGCGTACCCGCCGACCGTAGCAGCATGTGCCCGCTCCACCGGGGCGGCCTTACGCCGGTCGCCGGAGCCGTACGCTGTTTGTGTGCTGTTGCTCGCTCTCGATACCGCCACCCCCGCCGTCACGGCCGCCCTGCACGACGGGGAGACCGTGGTCGCCTCGTACGCCGAGGTCGACGCCCGACGGCACGGGGAGCTGCTGCTGCCCGCCGTCGACCGGGTCCTCGCCGACGCCGGTACGACGCTCCGTTCCGTCACCGCGATCGTCGTCGGCACCGGACCAGGCCCGTACACCGGGCTGCGGGTCGGGCTGATGACCGCCGACACCTTCGGGCTGGCCCTCGGGCTGCCCGTGCACGGACTGTGCACCCTCGACGGACTCGCGTACGCCTCCGGTCTCGACGGCCCCTTCGCCGTCGCGACGGACGCCCGGCGCAAGGAGGTCTACTGGGCGCGGTACGCCGACCCCCGGACCCGGCTCACCGAGCCGTCCGTCGACCGCCCCGCGGACATCGCCGACGAACTGGCCGGACTGCCGGTCGTCGGCGCGGGCCCGCGGCTGTACCCGGACGCCTTCCCCGACGGACGCGGCCCCGAGCACGCCGACGCGGGGGCCCTCGCCTCGCTCGCCGCCGAGCGGCTGCGCGCCGGCGCGGAGCTCGCGCCCCCCCGGCCGCTGTATCTGCGCAGGCCGGACGCGCAGGTCCCCAAGAACTACAAGGTGGTCACCCCCCAGTGACGGCCGTACTGCGCGAGATGCGCTGGTGGGACATCGACGCGGTCCTCGATCTGGAGCGCGCGCTCTTCCCCGACGACGCCTGGTCACGCGGCATGTTCTGGTCCGAGCTGGCGCACTCCCGGGGGCCCGGCGCCACCCGGTGGTACGTCGTCGCCGAGGACGGGGACCGTCTCGTCGGCTACGCGGGACTCGCCGCCGCCGGTGGCGAGGACACCACGGGCGGCCAGGACACCGAGCCGGGCATGGGGGCCGTCGGGGACGTGCAGACGATCGCCGTCTCCCGGGACCACTGGGGCACCGGCCTCGGCGCGCTGCTCCTCGCGGACCTGCTGAAGCACGCGAGCGCGTTCGAGTGCCAGGAGGTGATGCTGGAAGTGCGCGTGGACAACGTCCGCGCCCAGAAGCTCTACGAGCGCTTCGGCTTCGCCCCCATCGGGCGGCGCCGGGGCTACTACCAGCCGGGCAACATCGACGCGCTGGTGATGCGGATGGCGATGAACGGCGACGGACCGCCCTGCGATCCGGTCGCCCCGCTCGAACCGGCCGACCCCGTCGCCCCGCGAGGCGCGGACGCGCGAGGCGAGAACCCGGACGACCCGGGCGCCCCGGCCGGCGGCGACGGCATCCAGCAAGCAGAGCACGGCGGGGAAGGAACCCGGACCCATGGCTGACGAACCTCTCGTCCTCGGCATCGAGACCTCCTGCGACGAGACCGGGGTCGGTATCGTCCGGGGCACCACCCTCCTCGCGGACGCGGTCGCCTCCAGCGTCGACGAGCACGCCCGCTTCGGCGGTGTCGTCCCCGAGGTCGCCTCCCGCGCCCATCTGGAGGCGATGGTCCCCACCATCGAACGCGCCCTCAAGGACGCCGGGGTCGCCGCCTCCGACCTCGACGGGATCTCCGTCACCGCGGGCCCCGGCCTCGCGGGCGCGCTGCTCGTCGGCGTCACGGCCGCCAAGGCGTACGCGTACGCCCTCGGCAAGCCGCTGTACGGCGTCAACCATCTCGCCTCGCACATCTGCGTCGACCAGCTGGAACACGGTCCGCTGCCCGAGCCGACGATGGCCCTGCTGGTCAGCGGCGGCCACTCCTCGCTGCTGCTGTCCTCGGACATCACCTCCGACGTCCGGCCGATGGGCGCGACGATCGACGACGCGGCGGGCGAGGCGTTCGACAAGATCGCCCGGGTGCTGAACCTCGGCTTCCCCGGCGGCCCGGTCATCGACCGCTACGCCCGCGAGGGCGACCCCACCGCCATAGCGTTCCCGCGCGGGCTGACCGGCCCGCGCGACGCGGCGTACGACTTCTCCTTCTCCGGGCTGAAGACCGCGGTCGCCCGCTGGATCGAGGCGAAGCGGGCCGCCGGTGAGGACGTACCGGTGCGGGACGTCGCCGCGTCCTTCCAGGAGGCGGTCGTCGACGTGCTGACCCGCAAGGCCGTCCGGGCCTGCAAGGACCAGGGCGTGGACCATCTGATGATCGGCGGCGGGGTCGCCGCCAACACCCGGCTGCGGGCGCTGGCCGCCGAGCGCTGCGAGGCCGCCGGTATCCGGCTGCGGGTGCCCCGGCCGGGGCTGTGCACGGACAACGGCGCGATGGTCGCCGCCCTCGGCGCCGAGATGGTCGCCCGGGGCCGCGCCGCCTCCGACTGGGACCTGTCGGCGGACTCCTCGCTGCCGGTGACCGACACCCATGTACCGGGCACGGCCGCCGGGTCCGACGGCGAGGACGCCCCGCACGAGCACGGGCACGGGCACTCGCACGGCCATGGGCACAGCCACTCCCACGACCATGTGCACGAGCTGGCGAAGGACAACCTCTACTCATGACCCGTGCGCTGATGTGGGAGGCCGCGGCGGTGTCCGGCCGGGGCGCCGAGCTGCTGGCCTGGGCCCGGAGCCGTGACCTGGCCGGACAGCCGCTGCGGCGCGAGACCTTCACCGCGCCCGGCGACCGGGTCCTCGTCATCACCTGGTGGGCCGCCGGAGCCGACGGGGACGGCCCGCCCGAACTGCCCGACCCGCCCGCCGAGCTGGTGCGCAGGCCCGTGCACCGCTGGGGGTTCGACTCGGTGGACGTCAGCCAGGGGCCGTCGGCCTGATCAGTTTCCGGTGTCCCGCGCGGGCGGACGGGGGCCCAGCAGGCCGTCGATCACCTTCCGGAGCTGGACCGCCAGGTCGTAGGACTCCGACAGCTCGACCCAGCGGTCCGCCAGGGACGTGATCAGCGGGAGCCGCTCCGCGTCCGCCTCGCTGATCAGCGCGTCCGGGAAGTTCCGGACCCGCTGCGGGTCCGCGGCGCGGCGGTCCGCCGCCGCGCGGAAGACCAGTTCCCCGTGGACGCAGTGCCATAGCGTGCGGTACGCGCGCACCGCGTCGTCCGGCGTCAGCCCGCACGCGACCGCCGACTCCAGGGCCTCCTCGACGATCCACAGCGCGCCCTTGTCCGTGAGGTCGCCGAGGCTCAGCACCTCCACCACCCAGGGCATCTGCCGCAGGGTCCGGTACATGTGCAGGGTGACGGCGAGCAGCCGCTCGCGGGGGTCGTCGGGGAGTTCGGGGCGCGGTACCGACTCCGCCATGCCCGCGAGGGTGAGCATCAGCAGCTCGTCCTTGTCCCGGACGTGGTGGTACAGCGCCATCGGGGTCGTCCCCACCTCCCGGGCGACCCGGCGCATCGACAGTCCGTCGACGCCCTCCTCCTGGAGGATGCGTCGCGCCGTGGCGACGATCCGGGCGGGGTCGATCCGGCGCGGCCGGCCGACCGCCTTCCGCGCCGTCCGCGCACCGCTCTTCCCGTCGTCCGCCCGGTCGGGGCCCCCGGCTGCCGGTCCGTCGCCGGGTTCCCCCGTACGAGGGGTCCCGGAACTGTCGTTCGTCACCACGGGGACCATTCTCCCGCTCTCGGCCGCACACGGGTCGTACGCGGTCGTACACAGTTTCTATACGCGTATAGTAATGTGCCGGCATGGTGAACCACTCCTCACGGCACGCCCTGTTCCTGCCTGTGGTGCTGACCGTGCAGTTCCTCGTCGCGCTCGACATGTCCGTCGTGAACATCGCGCTGCCCGGCATCCGGACCGGCCTCGGCTTCGCCCCCGAGGACCTCACCTGGGTCGTCAGCGCCTACGCCCTCGCCTTCGGCGGGCTGCTGATGCTCGGCGGACGGCTCGCCGACGTGGTGGGCAGGCGCCGGGTCCTGATCGCCGGATTCACGCTCTTCGGCGCGGCGAGCCTGGCGGGCGGCCTCGCGTCCGAACCCTGGCAGCTGATCGCCGCCCGCGCGGTGCAGGGCGTCGGCGCCGCCGCGCTCGCCCCCGTCGGACTCACCCTGATCACCGTCATGTACCCGGCGGGGAAGGAACGCTCCGGGGCCCTCGCGATGTGGGGCGCGGCCGGGGCCCTCGGCGGCGCCGTCGGCGTCCTGCTGGGCGGAATGCTCACCGACTGGTTCGGCTGGCGCGCGGTCATGCTCGTCAATGTGCCGGTCGTGCTGCTCGCCGTGTTCGCCGCCCGGATCGCCGTACCGCTCGACGACCGGCACGGCGCCCGGCCCCGGCTGGACACCGCCGGCGCGGTGCTCGTCACCGCCGGGACCACCGCCCTCGTACTCGGACTGGTCCGCGCCGAGAGCCTCGGCTGGTCCTCCGCCACCACCCTGCTCACCCTCGCCGCCGCCGCGCTGCTCCTCACCGCGTTCGCCGCCGTCGAGGCCCGGCACCGCCAGCCCCTGCTGCGGCTGGGGATGCTGCGGCTGCGCCCGGTGCTGTCCGCGAACATGTTCTCGCTGCTGCTGGCGGCGGGTCAGTTCGGCGCGTTCTACTTCGTGTCGCTGTACCTCCAGCAGGTCCTCGGCTACGGGCCGACGGCGACCGGCGCGGCCTTCCTGCCGTTCTGCGTGGGGATCGTCGCGGGCTCGGTGTTCGCCGCGAGGACGATCACCCGGTACGGCGTCCGCGCGCTGACCGTGACCGGTGGACTCCTCGCCGCCGGGGGAATGGCCTGGTGGGCGCTGGTCATGACGCCCGAAAGCGGCTTCTGGCTCGCCGTGCTGCCGCCGTCGCTGCTCGGCAGCGTCGGCATAGGGCTGTGCATGGTCCCGCTCGGCACCGCCGCGACCAGCGGGATCTCCGCCCACGAGGCCGGGATGGCCTCCGGACTGCTCAACACCTCCCGGCAGATCGGCGGCTCGGTGGGCCTCGCGCTGCTCGTGACGGTCGCCACCGCCGCCGGGGCCGACGGGGGCGGCGCCGGAACACCGCTCATGGACGGTTTCCCCGCCGCGTTCTGGACGGCGGCGGCGCTTCTCGCGGTCGGCGCGCTGAGCATGGCCGTGCTCTACCGGGAGCCGGACGCCGGTCCTGGGGCCCCGGGGGCCGCTGAAGCCTCGGGAGCCGTCGGAGGTGCCCGGGTCCCCGGTCGGCCGGTGGACGTGGGCGCGGGCGGGGCTCCGGGGGCGGGTGCGGGCCGTGTAGCGCCTCGCGGCGCGGCCCTGGACGGCCCCGACGACAGCGCCCGCCCCGACCCGGCGGCGGCGCCCTGAGCGCACCCCCGGCGGATCCGCCGAAGAATGTCGCGGGAGGTGTCGATCCGGACGGGTCCCGATCGACACGGGGTCCGGGTGGGCGCGCTTGTTTCTGTGCCGTCGCTCGGTGGTTTCGCGCAGTTCCCCGCGCCCCTTTGGGGCGCGTTCTGCCGGTCCTTCGGGTCGGTACCGGTCGGGATTCTCCGTCCTCGATCCGACACGCTCGGTCGGACGTTCATGTGGTCCTACTGAAGAGCATCGGAGTCTGCGGGCAGAGATTCCCGCCCACCCCCTCCCGCAGCCAGGCGAGTTCGCGAGGAGAGGGGCGCCCCTTCAGGGGCGCGGGGAACTGCGCACCCCCGTCCGACCCGCACGGGAAACAGGTACGTCCAGGTGGGGAACCTCAGAAGCGCAAGCGAAGGCGGCCTGCGGGGAACTGCGCACCCCATGAGCGACCCGCACAGGGACAAGTGCGCCCAGCGCAGGGAACCTCGGGGGCCCGGGCCGGACGGGGCCGGGGCTACTCGGGCCGGGCCGGACGGCCGATCAGCATGGTGGGCGCCCCCGCGACCCTGGTGAGGAAGACCGTCGCCGAGTGGGGCCCCACGGGCTTCACCTTGCGCCGCAACTCCTCCGGCTCCACCGCGGAGCCCCGCTTCTTGACGGTGAGCGTCCCCACCCCCCGCTCCCGCAGCAACGCCTTCAACCGCTTGACGCTGAACGGCAGATGATCGGTGACCTCGTACGCCGTCGCGAACGGCGTCCCGCGCAGTACGTCGGACGTGACGTACGCGATCGTCGCGTCGAGCAGCCCGCCGGAGACCTGCTCCGCGACCGTCGCGACGAGCCGCGCCCGGATCACCGCGGGATCGGGCTCGTACAGATACCGACCCACCGGCCGCACCGCCGGATCGGGCGGCATCCCGTCCAGCGGGCTCCACAGGGACTCCGCCCCGGGCAGCAGCGTCGACCGGCGCGAGTCGGGCGCCCCCGTACCGAACCACAGGACCGCTTCCTTCAGCTCGCCCCGGTCGGAGATCCACTCCGTCTCGACGCCCTCGGGCACCGCCTCGTGCGGCACCCCGGGCGCGATCTTCAGCGCACCGAGCCCGGCGGCCCGCGCGGCGCCCACCGCCCAGGACAGCGGTGGCGAGTACGCCTCCGGGTCGAAGATCCGCCCGCGGCCACCGCGCCGCGCGGGGTCGACGAACACCGCGTCGTACCCGTCCGCGCTGACCTCGGTCACCTCCGCCTGACGGACCTCGATCAGTGTGTCGAGCCCCAGCGCGACCGCGTTGGCGCGGGCCACCGCGCAGGTCAGTGGATCACGGTCGACCGCGAGGACCCGTATCCCGGCGCGGGCCAGCGCGATCGCGTCGCCGCCGATCCCGCAGCACAGGTCCGCCACCGAGCCGATGCCCAGCTCCCGCATCCGTCCGGCCCGGTACTCCGCCACACTCGTGCGGGTCGCCTGCTCGACGCCGTCCGGGGTGAAGAACATCCGTGCCGCGTCCGCGCCGAACTTCACCGCCGCGCGCTGCCGCAGTCTCGCCTGGCCGAGTGCGGCGGACACCAGATCGGCCGGATGCGTACGGCGCAGCCGGGTGGCGACGGCGAGTTCCCGCGCCGGGTCGGTGTCGCGCACCTCGTCCAGCAGGGCCCGGCCCTCCCCGGCGAGGAGGGCGGTGAACCGTGCGACGGCTGCGGAGTCGGGGTCGAGGGTGCTCACCTGGTCCATTGTGGGCCAGTCGGTGGATGGTCCGGTGCCGCTGGCGGTGTCTGCGCGTGGTGCGGGTGAGGCGCTGACAGGATGCGGCCCCATGCGACTAGTAGGACTAAACAGACAAGTTGCGCGAGGTGGCTCCCGTACGCGCGCGCTCGCGCGACTCCTCACCGCCGCACTCGCCCTCGGCGTCACCGCCACCTCCCTGGCCGGCTGCGCGGGCCAGGACCCCACCGCGAAGCCCGCCAAGGCGTCCGCGTCGGCCTCCGGCGGGGCGGAGGGCGCGCCCGGCAAGAAGGCCGAACGGGCGAAGGCCGCCCGCGACGAGGCCGCCACCCGCAAGCGGACCGTCGAGGCCGCCCGGATCGCCACCGCCAAGCGCTGGGGCCTCACCAAGGTGCCGCTCCTCGCGCCCCCGCCCCCCGCGGCCAAGCCGAAGATCCCCACCCGGGACGGCTTCGAGGTCGAGGGCCACGACGAGCTGCCGCCCGTCTTCACGACGATCCCCACCAAGGAGAAGATCGTCTTCCTCACCATCGACGACGGCGACAACAAGGACCCGGCGCTGATCAAGATGCTGGAGGAGCTCAAGGTCCCGTACACCGCGTTCCTCAGCGACTACCTGGTCAAGGAGGACTACGGCTACTTCCGCAAGATGCGCGACGCCGGGGTCACCCTCAACAACCACACCCTGACCCACCCGTACATGCCGGCCCTGTCCTACGAGGCCCAGAAGCGGCAGATCTGCGGGATGCAGGACGTCATCCAGAAGCAGTACGGCACCCGCCCCACCGTCTTCCGGCCGCCCTACGGCAACTACAACCGGACGACCCTGCGGGCCGCCAAGGAGTGCGGGATCACCGCCGTACCGCTGTGGAACGAGGAGGTCTTCGCGGACCGCTGGGAGTACCGCGAGTACGACAAGAGGATCCGGCCCGGGGACATCGTCCTCACCCACTTCCGCGGCAAGAAGGACTGGGACGGCTCCATGCCCGACACCGTCCGCCGCTTCCTGAAGCTCGTCACCGAGCAGGGGTACGCGGTGGCCAAGCTGGAGGACTATCTGTGACCGACGGCGGGCACGCGGGGCGGTCCGGCCGCGGCGGCCGGACCGCGCGGCGGTGGGTGGCGGCGCTGCTCGCCGTCGCCGCGGTCGGTCCGGGGCTCGGCGGCTGCGCGCAGTCCGTCGACCCGATCGAACGGCTCGGCCGCAAGGCCGCGGAGAAGGTGCGGTCGGCGGCGGGGCCGACCGCGGGCGCCGGTACGGAGGCGTACCGGCGCTGGGGGCTGTCCGCGCCGCCCGCCCCCGCGCCCTCCCCGCGCGCCCTCGCCCTGCCGGACGGGGACGGGGGCGGGCCGCCCGTGCTCGACCGGGTGCCCACCCGGGACCCGGTGGTCTTCCTCGTGTTCGGCGACGGCGCGGGGAAGGACCCCCGGTTCGCCGCGCTGGTCGGTGAACTCCGGCTGCCGGTCACGGTGTTCCTCACGGACCGGGTGCTGGGGCCCGGGTACGGGCGGCTGCGGTCCGCCGGGGCGGACGTGGAGAACCACACGCTCGACCATCCGCATCTGCCGGGGCTGCCCGCGGCCGGGCAGCGGGCGGAGATCTGCGGGCAGCGGGACAAACTGAAGGAGCGGTTCGGGGTGCGGTCGTCGATGCTGAGGCCGCCGTACGGCGCGTTCGACGCGGTGACCCTGCGGGTGGCCTCGGAGTGCGGGGTGTCCGTCGTCGTGCGGGGGCGGGGGGTCGGTGGGGGGCCCTTGCGGGCGGGGGACATCGTGGTGGTGGAGCCGGACGCGGGGGGTGTGGCGTCGCCCACGGAGGCGACGGTCGCCCTCCTCCGGGATCTCCACGCCCGGCGGCTCGCCCCGGCCCGCCTCGCGGACTACGTCTGACTCCGCGGGTCGCCTTCGCTTGCGCTTCCGAGGTCTGTCCGGCGGGGCGAACTTGTCCCTGTGCGGGTCGCTCGGTGGGTGCGCAGTTCCTCGCGCCCCTGGGTACTCGGTGCTGGGCGTACTTCGTTCCTGTGCCGTCGCTCGTCGTTTTCGCGCAGTTCCCCGCGCCCCTATCGGGGCGCCATCTGCTGGTTCTTCGGGTCGGGGCCGGTCGGGATTCTCCGTCCTCGATCCGACACGCTCGGTACGACGTTCAGCGGAGCTACTGAAGAGCATCGGAGTCTGCGGGCAGAGATTCCCGCCCACCCCCTCCCGCAGCCGAGCGAGTCCGCGAGGAGGGTGGTTCCGCAGACGACGGACAACATGATGGGGCGCCCCCAAAGGGGCGCGGGGAACTGCGCAAAAACGAGGGCGACCCGCACCCGAAGTGGCGACCGTAATGGGGCACCACCCAGGGGCGCGGGGAACTGCGCACCCACGGACGTACCCGCACCGGGACAAGTTCGTCCACCCGGACAGACCTCAGAGGCGCAAGCGAAGGCGACCCGCACAGGGACGAAGTGGGCTCGGCGTAAGGGGCCTGGGGGTGGCCTGAGGGGGCGCGGACCGGGGCTGACGGGGGGCGCGAACACCTCGGCGCGACACTTTCGCGTACCGCCCGAGAGGGCGGCGCGTTGGCACTCCGCTTGACCGAGTGCTAATCACAGTCATAGTCTCGGTTCTGGCACTCTCCACAGGTGAGTGCCAACAGCGACGGGCAGATCCGGCACCCGCGACGACGGATCGACCTGGTCGCCACCTCAGACAGTTAACCCCGTGAGATCTCCGAAGGGGGAGGTCGGATCGTGACGACCACCAGCTCCAAGGTTGCCATCAAGCCGCTTGAGGACCGCATTGTGGTCCAGCCGCTCGACGCCGAGCAGACCACGGCCTCGGGCCTGGTCATTCCGGACACTGCCAAGGAGAAGCCCCAGGAGGGCGTCGTCCTGGCCGTGGGCCCGGGCCGTGTCGAGGACGGCAAGCGCGTCGAGCTCGACGTCGCCGTCGGCGACGTGGTGCTCTACAGCAAGTACGGCGGCACCGAGGTGAAGTACAACGGCGAGGAGTACCTCGTCCTCTCGGCCCGCGACGTGCTCGCGATCATCGAGAAGTAATTCACTCAGCGCCGACTCCCCAGAGTCATGTGCTTGTGAGCCGCGCCCCTGGCCGCCCGCGATATGCCGCCGGGTTTCCAGGGGCGCGCCTCGTTCACCGCATTACGCAGTTTCTGAGAGGGCTGAACCGCTCCCATGGCGAAGATCCTGAAGTTCGACGAGGACGCCCGTCGCGCCCTTGAGCGCGGCGTCAACAAGCTTGCCGACACCGTCAAGGTGACGATCGGCCCCCGTGGCCGCAACGTCGTCATCGACAAGAAGTTCGGCGCCCCGACCATCACCAACGACGGCGTCACCATCGCCCGTGAGGTGGAGATCGAGGACCCCTACGAGAACCTGGGCGCCCAGCTCGTGAAGGAGGTGGCCACCAAGACCAACGACATCGCTGGTGACGGCACCACCACCGCCACCGTGCTGGCCCAGGCACTGGTCAAGGAGGGTCTGCGCAACGTTGCCGCGGGCGCCTCCCCGGCCGCCCTGAAGAAGGGCATCGACGCCGCCGTCAAGGCCGTCTCCGACGAGCTCCTCGCGACCGCGCGCCCGATCGACGACAAGTCGGACATCGCCGCCGTCGCCGGGCTGTCCGCGCAGGACCCGCAGGTCGGCGATCTCATCGCCGAAGCCATGGACAAGGTCGGCAAGGACGGTGTCATCACCGTCGAGGAGTCGAACACCTTCGGCCTGGAGCTGGACTTCACCGAGGGCATGGCCTTCGACAAGGGCTACCTGTCGCCGTACTTCGTGACGGACCAGGAGCGGATGGAAGCGGTCCTGGAGGACCCCTACATCCTCATCCACCAGGGCAAGATCGGTTCGATCCAGGACCTGCTGCCGCTGCTGGAGAAGGTCATCCAGGCGGGTGGCTCCAAGCCGCTGCTGATCATCGCCGAGGACGTCGAGGGCGAAGCCCTGTCGACCCTGGTCGTGAACAAGATCCGTGGCACGTTCAACGCCGTCGCCGTGAAGGCTCCCGGCTTCGGTGACCGCCGCAAGGCCATGCTCGGCGACATCGCGACCCTCACGGGCGCGCAGGTCATCGCCGAGGAGGTCGGCCTCAAGCTCGACCAGGTCGGTCTGGACGTACTGGGCAGCGCCCGCCGGATCACCGTCACCAAGGACGACACCACCATCGTCGACGGTGGCGGCGAGTCCGCCGAGGTCACCGGCCGGATCGCGCAGATCAAGGCCGAGATCGAGAACACCGACTCCGACTGGGACCGCGAGAAGCTCCAGGAGCGCCTCGCGAAGCTCGCCGGCGGCGTGTGCGTCATCAAGGTCGGCGCCGCCACCGAGGTGGAGCTGAAGGAGAAGAAGCACCGTCTGGAGGACGCCATCTCCGCGACCCGCGCCGCGGTCGAGGAGGGCATCGTCTCCGGTGGTGGCTCCGCGCTGGTCCACGCCGCGAAGGTGCTGGAGGGCAACCTCGGCAAGGAGGGCGACGAGGCCACCGGTGTCGCCGTCGTCCGCAAGGCCGTGGTCGAGCCGCTGCGCTGGATCGCCGAGAACGCCGGTCTTGAGGGCTACGTCATCGTCTCCAAGGTCGCCGACCTGGAGCCGGGTCACGGCTACAACGCGGCCACCGAGGAGTACGTCGACCTGGTCAAGGCCGGGGTCATCGACCCGGTCAAGGTGACGCGCTCCGCGCTGGAGAACGCCGCGTCCATCGCGTCGCTGCTGCTCACGACCGAGACCCTGGTCGTCGAGAAGCCGGCCGAGGACGAGGGTGACTCCGGTCACGGCGGCCACGGGCACTCCCACTAGTCGCTTCCGCGACCTCAGCAGTACCCAGGCCCCGGGCCCGGACCCCCACACCGGGGGCCCGGGCCCGCAGCCGTTCCCCCCGCCCCCAGGTTTTCCCGGGTTGGCGCACTTGTCCCCGTGCGGGCCGTTCGTGGGTGCGCAGTTCCCCGCGCCCCTGGATGCTGCCCCCTTGCGGTCGCATTTCGGGTGCGGGTCCGCCCTCGTCTTTTGCGCAGTTCCCCGCGCCCCTGAAGGGGCACTCCTCTCCTCCCGCAGTCGCTCGGCTACGGGAGGGGGTGGGCGGGAATCTCTGCTCGCAGACTCCGATGCTCTTCAGTAGGGCAACTGGACGTGTTACCGAGCGTGTCGGATCGAGGACGGAGAATCCCGACCGGCACCGACCCGAAGAACCGGCCGGACGCGCCCCAAAGGGGCGCGGGGAACTGCGCGAAAACGACGAGCGACGGCACAGGAACGAAGTTCGTCCAGCCGGACGGACCTGGGAAGCGCAAGCGAAGGCGACCCGCGGGGAACTGCGCGAAAACGACGAGCGACGGCACAGCAACGAAGTTCGTCCAGCCGGACGAACCTGGGAAGCGCAAGCGAAGGCGACCCGCGGGGAACTGCGCGAAAACGACGAGCGACGGCACAGCAACGAAGTACGTCCAGCCGGACGGACCTCAGAAGCGCAAGCGAAGGCGACCCGCTGGACGGACCCGGCTAACGGGGACCGTACGTGCGGCCCGTGCGGGACGTGACCCCGCCCAGCAAGGGGCGGGGCGCCAGCTTCGCGAGGCCCATCAGCGCCTTGTAACGGGGATCCGGGACGGACACGACCTTCCCGTGCGCGAGATCGGACAGCGCCGCCGCGACCACCTTGTCCGCGTCCAGCCACATCCACCTGGGGATGTTGTCCGTCCCCATCCCGGCCCGCTGATGGAACTCGGTGCGTACGAACCCGGGGCACAGCGCCATGAGCCGCACCCCCGACCCCGCGAGATCCTTCGCCGCGCCCTGGGTGAACTGGACCACCCACGCCTTCGACGCCCCGTACGTCCCACGAGGAAGGAACGCGGCGACCGAGGCGACATTGACCACGGCCCCCCGGCCCCGCTCCCGCATCGCCCCGCTCGCCGCGGAGGTCAGCCGGAGCACCGCCTCGCAGTGCACCTTCAGCATGGTCAGCTCATCGGCCATCGGGACGTCCAGATAGCGGCCCTTGTTGCCGAAGCCCGCGTTGTTGACCAGCAGGTCGACCGGCCGCCGCTGGTCCGTGAGCCGCTCTGCGACGCCCTCGATCCCGCTGTCCGTCGAGAGGTCGCCCGTCAGTACCTCGGCCTCGATCCCGTGCCGGTCGTGCAGCTCGGTGGCCTGCTCACGCAACCGCTTCGTATCGCGTGCCACCAGCACCAGGTCATGCCCCTGGGCGGCCAGCCGCCGGGCGAACGCGGCACCGATACCCGCGGTGGAACCTGTGATCAGAGCCGTAGTCATGGGGCAAGGTTAGTGTCCGCCGTGGTCCCCGGCCTCCGGCGCGCGTGCCGTACCGCCCGGCTCGACCACCACGAACTGGCCCATCATGCCCCGGTCCTCATGGCTCAGCAGATGACAGTGGAACATGTACGGGGTGTCCTCGTCGGCGGTCCCGTCGAACCGCAGGACCAGCCGCATCCGTGAACCGCTCGGGATCAGCACGGTGTCCTTGCGGCCCCGCAGCGCGGGCGGCGGAGTGCGCCCGTCCACGTCCAGTACCCGGAACTGCACGTCGTGGACATGGAAGTTGTGCGGCATCCCGTTGTCGTTGCGCACCGTCCAGGTCTCGGTGGTGCCCCGGGTGACGACCTCGTCGATCCGGTCCATGTCCATCGGCTTGTCGTTGATCCCGGTCAGCGCGAGATCGAAGTGGCGCTCCTTCACGGAGTCCGCCGTGTCCGGGAGTTCCGGTGCGGTCAGCCGGTCCGGCAGGGCGGGGGAGGGGCGCAGGGTCCGCGCCGCGCGCAGTTGCAGGATGTCGAAGGAGTCGTGGCCGCCGCCGAACCGCCGCTCCAGGGCTCCCGCGTAGCCGTCGCGCAGCGGGAAGCTCCGCAGCACGGTCCGCTCACCGGGGACCATCCGTACGACGATCTCCGCGCGCTCACCGGGCGACAGCCGTATCCGCCGCTGCTCCACGGGCCGCTCCAGCAGTCCGCCGTCCGTCGCGATCTGGTCGAAGGCGCGGTCGTCGGGGAAGCCGAAGTCGTAGGTGCGGGCGGTGGAGGCGTTGAGCAGCCGCAGCCGGACCCGCTCGTCGGCGACCTCGCGGTACGGGTCGAGGGTGCCGTTGACCATGACGCGGTTGCCGAGGAAACCGACGCCCTGGAATCTGCGGTGGGCGTGGTCGAACCGGTCGCCGTCGAAGCGGACGTCCTGCACGATCACCGGCAGATCGTCCACGCCGTACCGTTTCGGCAGCGGAAGGCGGCCGGACTCCTCGTCGTCCAGCAGGAACATCCCCGCGAGCCCGCGCTGGACATGCTTCTCCGTCGAACCGTGCAGGTGCGGGTGGTACCAGAGGGTGGCCGCGGGCTGTTCGACCGTCCAGTGCGGGGACCAGCGTCCGCCCGCGCGGACCGTCTGGTGCGGGCCGCCGTCCATCTCGGCGGGCAGCCGCATCCCGTGCCAGTGCACGCTGGACGCCTCGGGGAGGGTGTTGCTCACCTCGACCCGTACCTTCTCACCGCGTGCGGCCCGCAGGGTCGGTCCCAGATGGGCGCCGTTGAACCCCCAGGTCGGAGTGGGCCGGCCGGGCCGGAACTCCGTGGTGCCCTGACGCATCCGCAGGTCGAAGACCCGGGTGCCGTCCCGGTCCACCCGGGAGGCCGCGAGCGGCGGTACGGCCATCTCGTCGCGGAAGACGGTGCCGCCCGCGGTACTCACCTCCACGTCGTGCCACAGCCACAGCGCGGTCGCGCCGACGGCCACGACAAGGACGGAGGTGACGACTCCGAGGACGACGAGAACACGGCGGACACGCGGCCATTTGGACATGACCCGAGCGTTCCGGCGGGACGGGGGACCGGACATCGGGGCGGCCCCTGGCCCGGCCCGGACACCGGACCGGGGTGCCGCCGGGGTTCTCCCTGAGCCGTCCCGGACGCCCCCGGGGTTCCGGTGGGCGGTCGGGCGCTCGCCGTGCTGGTCGGCGGGGGTCGGTGGGCGGTCAGCCGCCGGACGGGACGGCTCGGGGTCGCCCCCTACGGCGGTCCGTCCCGGCTGTTCAAAGGGTCGGCGCAGGAATTCGTCCGGCATCCAAGGTTGTCTTATGCCCGCGTTATGCTCGAAGGGTGATCGAAGCCCGTCATCTCCGTGTCCTGCGCGCGGTCGCGACCACCGGTTCCTTCTCGGCGGCGGCCCGCGAGCTGGGCTGCACCCAGCCGGCCGTCAGCCAGCAGATGAAGGCCCTGGAGTCCTCGGCCGGCACCCCGCTGCTGATCCGTACCGGCCGCGAGATGCGGCTCACCCAGGCGGGCGAGGCCCTGGTCCGCCATGCCACGGGCATCCTCGCGGGGCTGACCGCCGCCGAGGAGGAGGTCGCCGCGATCGCCGGGCTGCGCGCGGGCCGGGTGCGGCTGGTGTCGTTCCCGAGCGGCAGCTCGACCCTGGTGCCCACCGCCCTCGCCGCCCTGCGCGCCGCCCATCCGGGCACCCGGGTGTCCCTGGTCGACGCGGAGCCGCCCCGTTCGGTGGAGATGCTGCGCGAGGGCGACTGCGATGTGGCGCTGGCCTTCCACTACGGGGGGTCCGCCGCCGGACCGGGCGGCCCGGACGGGGAGTGGTCCGATCTGGTGGTGCGGCCCCTGCTGGCCGACCGGCTGGTGGGTCTGGTGCCCGAGGGCCATCCGCTCGCCGGTGAGGACACCGTGGGGATCGGGGAGCTGGCCGACGACCCGTGGATCGCGGGCTGTCCCCGCTGCCGCCGCCAGCTGGTGGAGGTCTGCGAGGACGCCGGTTTCACCCCCCGCATCGACTTCGCCACCGACGACTACCCGGCCGTGATCGGCCTCGTCGGGGCGGGTCTGGGGGTGGCGGTGCTGCCGGAGCTGGCGCTGGAGTCGGTACGGCCGGGGGGCGCGCGGACCGTGACGGTGGAGCCCGCCGTACGCCGTCAGATCGTCGCCCTGACCCTGCCGGACCTGGCAAGGGTCCCGGCGGTCGCGGCGACCCTGGACCAGCTGGAGCGGGCCGCGGGCCGCTGAACGGTACGCCGCGGGGAGCCGTTCAGGTGACGGGGAAACGTTCCTTCAGTGGTGGCGTACCGTGCCGTGGCCGGAAGCCGTCGCACTCGCCGGGACCAGCCGGTTGCGGGCCCGTCCCATCAGTTCCTCGCGCTCGTCCTCGGTGAGCCCGCCCCACACCCCGTACGGCTCCCGTACCTGGAGGGCGTGCGCCGCGCACTCGGCGCGTACCGGGCAGCGCATGCAGACCTCCTTGGCGGAGTTCTCGCGCGCGCTCCGTGCCGCACCCCGTTCGCCCTCGGGATGGAAGAAGAGCGAACTGTCGACCCCACGGCATGCCGCGAGGAGCTGCCAGTCCCACAGGTCCGCGTTCGGTCCGGGAAGGCGGGAGAAATCTGCCATGGCTTGTCCCCTTCAGCGTGTACAGCTTGCGACCGTTCCGACGCGGACAGTGCCCACGACGCAAAACTACTGTCGAAGAAGATGAAAATATGACTCTTTGCGAATCTAGCCGCAGACACCGGTGAAAGTGAAGAAAAGCCGCTAAATGGGGCATAGGTCTTGACGAAAGCTTTCTGGTCACGCGCGGTGCCTGGGGAGTGTCCGTGCCCTCACGTAGAGTGCCGAAGGCTGCTGAGTGACCCGTAACTCTTTCGGGTGACCATCGTTGAGAAGGCCGGAGGCGGTTGAGGAAACAAGCGCTCGGGCACATGTCCGGGAGCGTCAACCGCACAGGTGACGATTCGTACCAGCCTGGAGGCTCAAGGTGACGCGCATCAGCTCCGGAGGACGGTCATGACTTCCGTCCTCGTCTGCGACGACTCCCCGCTCGCCCGAGAAGCGCTGCGCCGCGCGGTGGCCACCGTGCCCGGTGTCGAGCGGGTCACGACGGCGGCCAACGGCGAGGAAGTCCTCCGCCGCTGGGGTGCCGACCGTTCAGATCTGATTCTGATGGACGTACGTATGCCCGGACTGGGCGGGGTGGAGACGGTCCGCCGGCTGCTCTCCGCCGACCCCGGCGCCCGGATCATCATGCTCACGGTCGCCGAGGACCTGGACGGGGTCGCGCTCGCGGTCGCGGCCGGGGCCCGCGGCTATCTGCACAAGGACGCCTCGCGCGCCGAACTGCGCGCGACCGTCACCCAGGCGCTCGCCGACCCCACCTGGCGGCTCGCCCCGCGCAGGCTGCGGTCGGCCGAGATGGGCGCGGCGCCCACGCTCACCGCGCGGGAGATCCAGGTGCTGGAGGGCATGAGTCATGGCCGCTCCAACGCCGAGATCGGCCGTGAGCTGTTCCTCTCCGAGGACACGGTGAAGACGCACGCCAGGCGGCTCTTCAAGAAGCTCGGCGCCTCGGACCGCGCGCACGCCGTGGCGCTCGGTTTCCGCTGGGGCCTGGTCCGTTAGGAACGCGGGTGCCGCCCCAGGGGTACGGCGATCCCCGCCCGCCACCGGCGGGCGGGGCGGGCCGCGCCGGGCCGCGCGCGGTGGCCGACGCCCGCCCCCCGGGGATGGCCGGTACGGCACCCGGCTCCGGTTTCCCGGCCGATGCCGCATCCTTGAGGTGTGGAGTTCCTCGGGGACGGACCGACCGAGCGGAAGGGGAGGGAGCGGGACATGAGCGCCGGCGCACCTGCTCATAACGCTTCGGTGCACAAGTACGGACGCGGTGCCACGGACGACGAGACGTCAAGGCACCATGGACCGATGCGCGAAGACGAGACCACGGTGATCGGTGCGCTCGTCCACCGTGCGGTCGACGGTGACGCACAGGCCACGCACGATCTGCTCGCACGGGTGCATCCGCTCGCGCTGCGGTACTGCCGTACGCGGCTGTCCCGGCTGCCCGGGGACGCGCGGCACTTCGTGGAGGACCTCGCGCAGGAGGTCTGTGTCGCGGTGCTGCTCGCGCTGCCGCGCTACAAGGACACCGGCCGGCCGTTCGAGGCGTTCGTCTTCGCGATCGCCGCGCACAAGGTCGCCGATCTCCAGCGGGCCGCGATGCGGCATCCCGGGTCGACGGCCGTGCCGTCCGACGAGATGCCCGAGCGGCCCGACGACTCGCTGGGGCCCGAGGAGCGGGCGCTGCTCAGCAGTGACGCCGAGTGGGCGAAGAAGCTGCTGGCGAATCTTCCCGAGAACCAGCGGGAGCTGCTGCTGCTGCGGATCGCCGTGGGGCTCACGGCGGAGGAGACCGGGCAGATGCTGGGGATGTCGCCGGGAGCGGTGCGGGTCGCGCAGCACCGTGCGCTGAGCCGGCTGCGGGCTCTCGCGGAACAGTAGCCCCGCCCCCGTCTTCCGGTTCCGCCCCGGGTTTCCCGCGCTGGGCGCCCTTCGCTTGCGCTTCCTGGGTCTGTCCGGTGGGTGTACTTCGTTGCTGTGCCGTCGCTCGTGGGGCGCGCAGTTCCCCGCCCCCCTTCGTGGCGCGTTCCGCTGCCTTTCGGGACGTTGCCCTGCCCTGCTGACGAGCGCACGAGCAGGGGTGGACGCGAACATGGAATGAGAGCGGCCCGCTTCCCGTTAGCATGGACATCCCGCACGGACAAGCCCATCTGGGAAGGTGTCATGACTGCCAACGTCGACGGAGTACCCGAGAAATTCGCGACGCTCGGGCTGACCTACGACGATGTGCTGCTTCTGCCGGGCGCCTCGGAGATGGCCCCGGACCAGATCGACACCTCCTCGTACATCTCCCGCAACGTCCGCGTGAACATCCCGCTGCTCTCCGCGGCGATGGACAAGGTCACCGAGTCCCGGATGGCCATCGCGATGGCCCGCCAGGGCGGCGTGGGCGTCCTGCACCGGAACCTGTCGATCGCCGACCAGGCGAACCAGGTCGACCTGGTCAAGCGCTCCGAGTCGGGCATGGTCACCGACCCGATCACCGTGCACCCGGACGCCACGCTCGGCGAGGCCGACGCGATCTGTGCCAAGTTCCGGATCAGCGGTGTCCCCGTCACCGACGGCAACGGCAAGCTGCTCGGCATCGTCACCAACCGTGACATGGCCTTCGAGACGGACCGCGCACGCCAGGTTCGCGAGGTCATGACGCCGATGCCGCTGGTCACCGGCAAGGTCGGCATCTCCGGCACCGACGCCATGGAGCTGCTGCGCCGCCACAAGATCGAGAAGCTGCCGCTCGTGGACGACAGCGGCATCCTCAAGGGCCTCATCACCGTCAAGGACTTCGTCAAGGCCGAGAAGTACCCGAACGCCGCCAAGGACGCCGAGGGCCGGCTGCTCGTCGGCGCGGCCGTCGGGGTCGCCGGGGACGCCTTCGAGCGGGCCCAGGCGCTGGTCGAGGCGGGCGTCGACTTCATCGTGGTGGACACCGCGCACGGCCACTCCAAGCTCGTCGGGGACATGGTCGCCAAGATCAAGTCGAACGGGGGCGGCGTCGATGTCATCGGCGGCAACATCGCCACCCGTGACGGCGCGCAGGCCCTCATCGACGCCGGTGTCGACGGGATCAAGGTCGGCGTCGGCCCCGGTTCCATCTGCACCACCCGGGTCGTCGCGGGTATCGGCGTACCGCAGGTCACCGCGATCTACGAGGCCTCGCTGGCCGCCAAGGCCGCGGGCATCCCCGTCATCGGGGACGGTGGCCTCCAGTACTCCGGCGACATCGCGAAGGCCCTGGTCGCCGGTGCCGACACCGTGATGCTGGGCTCCCTGCTCGCCGGGTGCGAGGAGTCCCCCGGTGAGCTGATGTTCATCAACGGCAAGCAGTTCAAGTCGTACCGGGGCATGGGCTCGCTCGGCGCGATGCAGTCCCGGGGCGACCGGCAGTCCTTCTCCAAGGACCGCTACTTCCAGGAGGGCGTGGCGTCCGACGAGAAGCTGGTGCCCGAGGGCATCGAGGGCCAGGTGCCCTACCGGGGTCCGCTCTCGGCGGTCGTCCACCAGCTCGTCGGCGGACTGCGCCAGTCGATGTTCTACGTCGGCGGCCGGACGGTGCCCCAGCTCCAGGACCGGGGCCGGTTCGTCCGGATCACCTCGGCGGGGCTCAAGGAGAGCCACCCGCACGACATCCAGATGACGGTCGAGGCACCGAACTACAGCCGTCACAAGTAGTTCACGCAGGGTTACCCGCGTTCCCAGGCGCGGCACCGCGCGGGCAGGGCGGCTCCGGAGGACTCCGGAGCCGCCCTTCGCATGCGGGTCGGGGATACTGGGAGGCGCTGAAACGCAGCAGAGGGAAAGGCCACACACGTGACTGAGATCGAGATCGGACGCGGCAAGCGCGGCCGCCGGGCGTACGCCTTCGACGACATCGCCGTCGTCCCGAGCCGTCGCACCCGCGACCCGAAGGAGGTCTCGATCGCCTGGCAGATCGACGCCTACCGCTTCGAGCTGCCGTTCCTGGCCGCCCCCATGGACTCGGTCGTCTCCCCGCAGACCGCCATCCGTATCGGGGAGCTGGGCGGCCTCGGCGTGCTCAACCTCGAAGGGCTCTGGACGCGGTACGAGGACCCGCAGCCGCTGCTCGACGAGATCGCGGAGCTGGAGACGGACACCGCGACGCGGCGCCTCCAGGAGATCTACGAGGAGCCGATCAAGGAAGAGCTGATCGGCCTCCGTATCAAGGAGGTGCGCGACGCCGGTGTGGTCACCGCCGCCGCCCTCTCGCCGCAGCGGACCGCCGAGTTCTCCAAGGCCGTGGTGGATGCCGGTGTCGACATCTTCGTCATCCGGGGCACGACGGTCTCCGCCGAGCATGTGTCGGGTGCCGCCGAACCGCTGAACCTGAAGCAGTTCATCTACGAGCTGGACGTGCCGGTGATCGTCGGCGGCTGCGCCACGTACACCGCCGCGCTGCATCTGATGCGGACCGGGGCGGCGGGTGTGCTCGTCGGCTTCGGCGGGGGCGCCGCGCACACCACGCGCAATGTGCTGGGCATCCAGGTGCCGATGGCGACCGCGGTCGCGGACGTGGCCGCGGCCCGCCGTGACTACATGGACGAGTCCGGCGGCCGGTACGCGCACGTCATCGCGGACGGCGGGGTGGGCTGGTCCGGTGACCTGCCGAAGGCCATCGCCTGCGGTGCGGACGCCGTGATGATGGGTTCGCCGCTGGCCCGTGCGACGGACGCGCCCGGCCGTGGCCTGCACTGGGGCATGGAGGCGGTCCACGAGGACGTGCCGCGCGGCAAGCGGGTCGACCTCGGGGTCGTCGGGACCACGGAGGAGATCCTCACCGGGCCCTCGCACATCCCCGACGGTTCGATGAACTTCTTCGGCGCGCTGCGGCGGGCCATGGCCACCACCGGGTACAGCGAGCTCAAGGAGTTCCAGCGGGTGGAGGTCACGGTGGCGGACGCCCAGCACAAGCGGTGACGGTGCCCTGGAGCTAGGGCGGTTCGGGGGTGCTTCGGTCGGGGTCGGCCGGGGCGCCCCCGTTTTTTGTGGTCCCGGACCCCGGGTTTCCTGTGCTGGGCGGTCTTGTCCCTGTGCGGGTCGTTCGTGGGTGCGCAGTTCCCCGCGCCCCTGGATGCTGCCCCGGTCGGTTGTTCTTCGGGTGCGGGGCCGTCCTCGTGTTTTGCGCAGTTCCCCGCGCCCCTTTGGGGCGCGTTCCTCGCGGTGCCTCTTCGGGTGCGGCCCCGCGCCCCTGGATGCTGCCTTGGTCGGTTGTTCTTCGGGTGCGGGTTCGCCCTCGTGTTTTGCGCAGTTCCCCGCGCCCCTCGGGCGCGCCTCTTGCTGTAGCTGCTCGACTGCGGGGTGTCCGTGGTTGCTCGCGCAGTTCCTCGCGCCCCTTTGGGGCGCCCACCTGGGGCTGTTCTTCGGGGGCGGGGGGTGTCAGAGGCGGTGGGCTGAGCCTGTGGGGGTGGTGCCTCTGGTGTCCAGGAGGAGTTGGGCCTTGACCGCGAGGCCCTGGAGGTCGTACGTGCGGTGGTGCTGGAGGAGCAGCGTCAGGTCGGCGTCGGCGGCGGAGTCGTAGAGGGAGTCGGCCCGGGGGACGGGGCGGTCCAGCACGCTCCACGCGGGGACGTACGGGTCGTGGTAGCTGACGGAGGCGCCGAGTTCCATGAGGCGGGTCGCGATCTCCTGCGCGGGGGAGCCCTGCTGGTCGGGCACGTCCGGCTTGTAGGTGACGCCGAGGAGCAGCACCCGGGCGCCCCGCGCGGACTTCCCGTGCTCGTTGAGCAGGGCGGCGGCGCGCTGGATGACGTAGCGGGGCATCTGGCTGTTGACCTGCTGGGCGAGTTCGACCATACGCAGCGGCCGGACCGCGTACTGGGGGCCCGCGAGGTCCTGGGGCACACCGTGGCCGCCGACGCCGGGTCCGGGGCGGAACGCCTGGAAGCCGAACGGTTTGGTCTCGGCGCAGCGGACGACGTCCCACAGGTCGACGCCGAGGTCATGGCACAGGACGGCCATCTCGTTGACGAGGGCGATGTTGACGTGCCGGAAGTTGGTCTCCAGGAGCTGGACCGTCTCGGCCTCCCGGGTGCCGCGCGCGCGGACGACCTTGTCGGTGAGGCGGCCGTAGAACGCGGCGGCGGACTCGGTGCAGGCGGGGGTGAGTCCGCCGATGACCTTGGGGGTGGCGGTGTAACGGTGGTCGCGGTTGCCGGGGTCGATCCGGCTGGGGGAGTACGCGAGGTGGAAGTCGCGGCCCGCGCGCAGTCCGGAGCCCTCCTCCAGGAGCGGCAGGAGGAAGTCCTCGGTGGTGCCCGGCGGGACGGGTGACTCCAGGATGACGGTGGTGTGCGGGCGCAGCCGGGCGGCGAGGACGCGGGCGGCGTCACCCACCTGGGCGAGATCGGGTGAACCGTCCGCGCCGCGTGGCGCGGGGACGCAGATGACCGCCGTGCGGACCCGGCCGAGGCCCTTGGGGTCGGCGGTGGGGGTGAAGCCGGTGGCGAGCATCCGGCGCAGTTCGGCGGTGGACAGGACGCCGGTGTCCAGGGGCGGGGCGGGGTCGCCCCAGGGGGCGGGGGAGCGGTCGGGGGCGGGCCCGGGGTCATGGCCGAGGGTGGCGATTCCGGCGGCCACCGCCGCCTGGGCGAGCGGCAGGCCGAGGTGGCCGAGGCCGATGACGGCGAGGTCTGCGGGCATGACGGCGAGGCGTCCTTCCCTCTAGCCGGAACGGGAGGGTCGCGCAAGCCCTGTGGACAGAATGGGCGAGCGCAATGTCAGACTAGGCGTAAATATGACCGTTATGCGGTATTGGGTGGCGGTGATTCACCGAGTGTTGTCCACAGGTGGACGAGGGGTGGTGGTGGATCTCGGGCCGCCCGGCGAGAATCGGAACGCGGGGGGAGGATGGGCGGGCGGACACGGGAGAGGTGCGAGCGCCGGGACGGGGCAGACGAGCAGGACAGACGCGGCACGACTGGCAGTACGCGACCGGGCGCGAGCGGCCCGGACAAGGACGGGAGGCAGCGGTGAGGACAGCGACACTGGGCCCGGCGGAGCGCGCCGAGGCACTCGCGGGGATGGCCGAGCGTGAGCTGGACATCCTCGTCGTGGGCGCCGGGGTGGTAGGCGCGGGCACCGCGCTGGACTCCGTCACGAGAGGGCTGTCCACCGGGCTGGTGGAGGCGCGTGACTGGGCGTCGGGCACATCGAGCCGTTCCAGCAAGCTGATCCACGGCGGGCTGCGCTATCTGGAGATGCTGGACTTCGCCCTCGTCCGCGAGGCCCTGAAGGAACGCGGGCTGCTCCTGGAGCGGCTGGCGCCCCATCTGGTGAAGCCGGTCCCGTTCCTCTACCCCTTGCAGCACAAGGGGTGGGAGCGGTGGTACGCGGGATCGGGCGTCGCCCTGTACGACGCCATGTCGATGGCCAGGGGTCATGGCCGGGGCCTGCCGACGCACCGCCATCTGTCCCGCGGCCACGCCCTGCGGGTCGCCCCCTGTCTGAAGAAGGACGCCCTGACCGGCGCCCTCCAGTACTACGACGCCCAGATGGACGACGCCCGCTATGTCGCCACCCTGGTCCGCACCGCGGCGGCGTACGGGGCGAAGGTCGCCAACCGCGCCCGGGTCACCGGCTTTCTGCGCGAGGGGGAGCGGGTCGTCGGCGCCCGGGTCCAGGACGTCGAGGGCGGCGGCGGTGAGTACGAGATCCGCGCCAAGCAGGTCGTCAACGCCACCGGTGTGTGGACCGACGACACCCAGGCGATGGTCGGTGAGCGCGGCCAGTTCCACGTCCGCGCCTCCAAGGGCATCCACCTCGTCGTCCCCAAGGACCGCATCAACTCCAGCACCGGACTGATCCTCCGTACGGAGAAGAGCGTCCTGTTCGTCATCCCCTGGGGCCGGCACTGGATCGTCGGCACCACCGACACCGACTGGGATCTCGACAAGGCCCACCCCGCCGCCTCCAGCGCCGACATCGACTATCTGCTGGAGCATGTGAACTCGGTCCTCGCGGTCCCCCTCACCCGTGATGACGTCCAGGGCGTCTACGCGGGGCTGCGCCCCCTGCTCGCCGGGGAGTCCGACGCCACCAGCAAGCTGTCCCGTGAACACACGGTCGCCCACCCCGTACCCGGCCTCGTCGTCGTCGCGGGCGGCAAGTACACGACGTACCGGGTGATGGCCAAGGACGCGGTGGACGAGGCGGTCCACGCGCTCGACCAGCGGGTCGCCGAATGCGTCACCGAGGACGTGCCGCTGGTCGGGGCCGAGGGCTACCGCGCCCTGTGGAACGCCCGTGCGCGGACCGCCGCGCGGACGGGTCTCCATGTGGTCCGGGTCGAGCATCTGCTCAACCGCTACGGCTCGCTGAGCGAAGAGGTGCTCGCCCTGATCGCCGACGATCCGGGTCTCGCGGCCCCGCTCCAGGGCGCGGACGACTATCTGCGCGCCGAGGTCGTCTACGCGGCCTCCCACGAGGGCGCCCGCCATCTGGACGACGTCCTCACCCGGCGGACCCGGATCTCCATCGAGACCTTCGACCGGGGCACCCGCTGCGCACGGGAGGCCGCCGAGCTGATGGCACCGGTGCTCGGCTGGGACAAGGAGCGGACCGACCGGGAGGTCCAGCACTACGAGAAGCGGGTGGAGGCGGAGCGCGAGTCCCAGCGGCAGCCCGACGACCTCACGGCCGACGCGGCACGCCTCGGCGCGCCCGACATCGTCCCGCTGGGGTAGTCCGGGGCGGGGCCGCCGGTCGGCGGGGCGGGTTCAGGAGGGGCCGGGCGGTTCTGCGGCCGGGGTGGGGCGGGTGCCGGGCGGGCAGAACACGGCCGTCAGCAGTGGCAGCTCCCCGCCCGGCCGGGGCGGTGTGTCGGTGTCCGCGCGGTAGGTGACGGCCCGGGTGCCGTCGGCGGCGACCGCGCTGCGGGCCCAGGTGCCGGGAATCCGGCCGGCGTGGCCCCAGACGGTGACCCCGCACGGCAGTTCCGTGGGAAGGACACCCATGCCGTACACACCTCCGGTGGCCCGGGTGTCCAGCATCGTCCGCAGCTGCGGCGGCGCCAGCAGCGCGCCGCTCAGCAACGCCGTGTGGAAGGCGTTGAGGTCGTCCAGTGTCGACACCAGGTCACCGGACGCGCCCGCCGCCCGGGGGGTGGCCGGGAAGCGGGTGCCCGTCAGCCCCAGCGGGAGGATCAACCGGCGGCGGACCTCCCGCGCGTAGGAGCGGCCGGTCACCCGCTCGACCACCTCGCCGAGGACGACGTAGTTGGTGTTGGAGTAGTGGAACCCGCCTCTCGGGGCGGGCCGCTGTGCCAGCGCGATCGAGAGCGCCCGGGCCACGGACACCCGGCCCGTCCCCCGGGTCCGGGCCGCGAAGTCCCGCAGCCCGGAGGTATGGGTGAGCAGCTGACGGAGGGTGACGGCCCGTCCGTCGTTGCCGTTGCCCCGGATCAGCCCGGGGAGATAGGTGTCCACCGGGGCGTCCAGCGACAGTTCGCGTTCGGCGGCGAGCTGGAGGACGACCGTCGCGACGAAGGTCTTGGTGAGGCTGCCCGCGGGGAAGGGCGCGGCCCGGGTGAGGGCGGGTCCGGTGCGGACGAAGTGGCCGGAGTCACCGGCCGTGGCGAGGGCCGCGACGGTCCGGGCCTTGCCCTCACGGGTCAGGGAGGGGAGGGTGGCTGACAGTGCCGTGACGGTCGGCGCGGTCCACGCCGGAGGCGTGTGCGGCGCGGAACCGGCCGGCACGGGAAACAGCAGGGTCAAGGCCAGCAACAGGGCGAACGGAGCCCGGTACCGTACGGTTGCCGCGCTGAGCCGCCGGAGCGGGGGACGCCGCGACAACGCGGTGCCGGATACGGGCACGACCGTTCCTCCCTTGACCCGGCCATCATCGACGACGGCCGACCCGGGGCGTCGGGCGGTCCCCCGGTGGGGGACAATGAAGGCTCTGTCAGGGCGGGTTGCACGAGGGGACGCATGTCGGACGCGGAGCAGAAGGGCGAGGCCCGGCAGGACCAGAGGGACGCCCGGACCGGGGAGCGGGACGACGAGGAGTCCGGTACGAGGTCGGGCGCCGGTTCCACGGGCGGGGCCGCCCCGGCGGCCCCCCGCAGGCCGGGCGGAGTGATCCTCGGCAAGTCCGGTGCGCGCGGCGGCGATCGGGCCGCCGGGTCCGGAGCGGGGACCGGCGTGCGGGCCGGTCGCTCCGGCGCGGACCAGGACGGTGACGCCGGACGGGACGCCGTGTCGAGCACGAGTGGCGCACCGGGCACGGGCGGTGGACCGGGCACGAGTGGTGGGCCGGGCCAGGCGCCCGATCCCCGTGCCCTGCCCCCGGCCGGCCGGGCCGGGAAGTCCGACCGGGGCGGTGCGGCCTCCGGTCTGTCGGGAAGTCAGTCCGACGGGGGATCAGCGGAACCGCCCGCCGCCGCTCCCTCGCCGTCGGCCCCCGTCGCCCCGGCGACGGCGTCACCCTCCGCGGCGGAGCCGTCCGGCCGTCCCACGGACCGTAAGCCCGCCGTGCCCGCGGACCGTAAGCCCACCGAGCCTGTGGGACGTAGGTCTGCCGAGCCCGCGGACCGGGAACCCGTGGGGCCCGCGGCCCGGAAGTCTGCGGACCGCGAAGCCGCCGGGTCTGCCGACCGCGAGCCCACCGACCGGGAACCCGCGGACCGCAAGCCCGCCGAGCCCGCCGACCGCAAGCCCACTGACCGGGAATCCGCCGACCGTAAGCCCGCCGAACCCGTCGACCGCGAAGCCCCGGACCGGGAACCCGCCGACCGCGGGCCCGCCGGTGTCCCCGCGCCCCGCGGCACGGAGAAGAACCCGGACCCGGACCCCGGCAGGGCCAAGGGCACGGAGGGGAACCGGAACCCGGAACCGGACCCGGCCAAGGGGGCCGGGAAGTCCTCCCTCGGGGACGGCGGCAAGGACGTCGCGCCCGCGCGGAGCGAACCCGTCAAGCGGGAGGAGCCCGCCGCGAAGTCCGGCCGGACCGCGCCCGCCCCCGCCCGGAACCGCGGCGCCACCCCCGCCGCCCCCGAACGTCTGCTCGCCGGGCGCTACCGGCTCGGTGATGTGCTCGGCCGGGGCGGGATGGGCACCGTATGGCGGGCCCAGGACGAGATCCTGGGCCGGACCGTCGCCGTCAAGGAACTCCGCTTCCCCAACAGCATCGACGAGGAGGAGAAGCGCCGTCTCATCACCCGCACCCTGCGGGAGGCGAAGGCGATCGCGCGTATCCGCAACAACAGCGCGGTGACCGTCTACGACGTGGTGGACGAGGACGACCGGCCGTGGATCGTGATGGAGCTGGTGGAGGGCAAGTCCCTCGCCGAGGCCATCCGCGAGGACGGACTGCTGACACCCCGCCGCGCCGCCGAGGTCGGACTCGCGGTGCTCGACGTGCTGCGCGCCGCCCACAGCGAGGGCATCCTGCACCGCGATGTGAAGCCGTCGAACGTGCTCATCGCCGACGACGGCCGGGTCGTGCTCACGGACTTCGGGATCGCCCAGGTCGAGGGCGACCCGTCCATCACCTCGACGGGCATGCTCGTCGGCGCCCCCTCGTACATCTCGCCGGAGCGGGCCCGTGGCCACCGGCCCGGACCGGCGGCCGACCTGTGGTCGCTCGGCGGACTGCTGTACGCGTCCGTGGAGGGCATCCCCCCGTACGACAAGGGCTCCGCGATCGCGACCCTGACCGCCGTGATGACCGAGCCCCTCGACCCGCCGCAGAACGCGGGTCCGCTGGAGGAGGTCATCTACGGGCTGCTGGCCAAGGACCCCGAGCAGCGGCTCGACGACGCCGGGGCGCGTGCGCTGCTGACCCATGTCGTCAGCGCGCCCGAGGGGACCGTCACCGCGGGCAGCGATCCGACGATGGTCGTCGCCATGCCGGTCGTCCCCCAGTCCGTGGGCGACCGCAAGGGCGAGCGGTGGGGCGAACGCAAGAAGCGGTCCGCCCGCAAGGGCGCGGCGGGCGCGGTCGGTGCCGCGGGCGCGGTCGCGCCCGGAGCGGCCCGCCCGGTGCCGCCGCCGCCCCGCCCGGCGCCCGCCGTCGGGTCGTCCGCGTCCGGCGCACCGGCCACGGACCGGCCCGCGCGGCCGGGCGGCGCCGGATCGGCGCATGACGGCTACGGTCCGCCGACGACCGGTCTCCTCGCCGGGTACAACGCAGGGGCGGCCACCGGAGCCCCCGCCGGCCGGTCCGCCGGTACGGGTACGGGTGCGGCCGGAGCGCCGGGCACCCCCGTACCGTCCGCCTCCGCCTCCGGTCCGGTGGACCGGTCGGCGACGGGGTCCGCCGCGCCCAGGGCGGCGCTGACCGATGTGGTGCCGCGCCGCACCCTGATGGTGATCGCCATGGTCGTGGCGATCGCGGTGATCGCGGGGATCGTCGCGCTGGTGATGCGCGAGGACCCCGGGACCGGGGCCAAGACCAGCGACAAGGTCGCGTCCAGCGGCGCCACCACCGGTGACGACGACAAGGACGGCGGCGAGAAGGACGGCGCCGCGCCCGACGGCCCGACCCCCGGCCCGGACGGCGCCACCAAGGACACCGGCGACGGCAAGGACACCGAGGGCACCGGCACGGGCAGCGACCCGGGCAAGGGCACGACGACGGACCCGGCGACCACCCCCGGCAAGGACGGCTCCGGCAAGGACCAGGGCAAGGACGACGGCAAGGACAAGGGCAAGAACGACGGCTCGGGCTCCGGGACCGGGGTGGCGTCCACGTACAAGCACGGCCAGGGCTTCTCCGTGGGACTGCCCGAGGGCTGGTCGTTCCGCTCCACGAGCGCCGCCGGAGCGCGGTTCACCGGCCCCGGCGGCCAGCGGCTGCTGATCGGCTGGACGAGCACCCCGAAGAGCGACGCGGCGGCCGACTGGCGCAACCAGGAAGGCTCCATGCGCCGGGCCCAGTACGAGCGGATACGGATAGAGAGCGTCGGCTTCCGCGGCTGGGAGTCGGCGGACTGGGAGTTCACGTATGTCGAGGGCGGCACCAAGTACCGGGTGACCAACCGCGGCTTCGTGGTCGACTCCAGCCAGGGCTACGCCATCATGTACACCGCCAAGGCGGCCGACTGGAGCGGTGACGAACGCCGGGAGACCTGGCGGACCTTCACCCGCACCTTCCAGCCACGCTCCTGAAAGGCCGTCCGCCGCACCCGCACGGCGCCCCGTACCGCCCGATGCCTGGTCCGGGCCCCGCCCGGTAAGGGCAGCGGGCATCCCGGACGGCACGGAACGGCCCCGCGGACCACCGGAATCCGCCGTTCCGTACGACCGCCGCCATCGAACGTCGTAGGAGATCCGGCATCCGCGCTGGACGCCTGGCCTCCGGCACGTATCGTGAAGGGTCGCGAACCGTACGCGGCGGCAACGCCGACGCACCACGTACGCCGCCGACCGACCGCAGGAACCACCGGGAACACCCGAACAGGGGGAGCGACGTGGACGACTACGCGGGGCGCGTGCTCGCCGACCGCTACCGCCTGCCGCTCGTGGCGCCCGACGAACACGAAGCGGCGTATCTGCGGGCCTTCGACACCTACAGCGGGCAGGAAGTCCTCGTCCGGCAGGTGCCGTTGCCGGAGATCGTCGAGGCCGAGGTGCTCGGCGCGGACGGACTGCCCGAGGGGTTCGCCCTCGACGACAGTGCCCGGGCCACCGCCGCCCGCGCCGCCGACCCGGCCGTGCGCCGCGCGATCGAGGCCGCCCAGGCCGCCGCGCAGGTCCCCGACCACCCCCGGCTCGACCAGGTCTTCGACGTGTTCGCCGAGGGCGGCTCGCTGTGGATCGTCAGCGAACTGGTCCCCGCCCGGCCGCTGTCCGCGCTGCTCGCCGAGGAACCGCTGAGCCCGTACCGCGCGGCCGAGGTCGCCGCCGATGTGCTCACCGGGCTGCGCGCCCTGCACGCGCACGGCTGGGTGCACCGCAACATCACCGCGCGCACGGTGATGATCTGCGAGGACGGCCGGGTCATGCTGACCGGACTCGCGGTCGGGGCGGCCGAGGAGGCCCTGTGCGGGTACGACCCCCGCCCGGACGACGGTCCCGGCGCCGGGACCCCGGACACCCCCCGCGGCCATGTCGGTGACGGCGGCGGCTTCGGCGGGGCGCCCGCCGGTGGCCGCGCCACCGTCGCCGGACCCTGGAACGGCGCGACCGGCCCGGAACCCGGCACCGCGTCCGACCCGTACGGCCGCCCGCCGGGCTCCGCCACCGGCGGTACGTCCACCGGCGGTGGACGTACCTGGGCCGAGGCCACCGGAGCCACCCGGCCCCTCCCGGCCGTCGGCGGCACGGACGCCCCCGGCGCCCCGGACGGCCCCGATCTGGGCCCCCGGTTGTCCGACGGGAGCTCCGACGCCCGGGCCGCCCGCGCCGGGGCCATCGCCGCGTACCGTGCCGGAACCCGCGCCGCCGCCCGCGTCGGCGACGAACAGCGCGATGATGAGCAGCGCGGTGACGAGCAGCGCGGTGACGAGCAGTTCCGCGACGAACTGTTCGGCACGGAACCCGACGGCTGGACCCCGGACCATTCCGGCACCCGGAACCACCCAGGCGCCCCCGACCACTACGGCGCCCCGGACCAGTACGGCGAGCCGGACGCCCCCGGCGTCGGGTACCAGCCGCAGCACGGCCGGATCACCGACCCGTACGGCGTCCAGCGCGACCCCGGACACCAGCCGCAGGGCGACCCCTGGCACGGCGCGCGCCCCCGCGGCACCGGCGCCCCGGAACTGCCGCCCGCCGAACCGCGGTCACCCGCGCCCGACGAGGCCAGGACCAGGCCGCTGCCCGAGTTCCGCACCTCGTTCCGCGACCAGACAGGGCACGGCACCGCCGGGATCACCGGGCCGGGCCGCGTCCCCGTCCAGCCCACCCCCGCCGCCGCACCGGGCGCAACCCCCGAGCGGGCCCCCGCACCCCGGGCCCCCGCGCCGGAGCCCCGCCAGGACGGCTGGGGCGCCCGCCCCGCCGCACCCCGCCGGGGACCCGCGACCGCCCTCACCGCCGAACGCGCCCGCCAGGCCCGGATGGCCGTCGTCGGCCCGGTCACCGAACGCTGGGCACCCGAACAGGCCGGGCCCGTCCACGACAACTGGCAGCTCGCCGCGCCCATCGGGCCCGCGACCGACCTGTGGGCCCTCGGCGCGCTGCTCTTCCGCGCCGTACAAGGGCACGCCCCCTACCCCGAGGACAGCACCGCCGAACTCGTCCAGCTGGTGTGCGCGGAACCCCCGGCCTTCGCCGAGGAGTGCGGCCCGCTGCGGCCCGTCGTCGAGTCGCTGCTGCGCCAGGACCCCACCGAGCGGCCCGACTTCGAGGAGCTGCGCGGCTGGCTGCGCTCCCTGGTCCGCTCCGCGCCCGAACCCGACGCGGGCACCTTCGTCATCGCCGCGCCCCCGCCGGACCCCCGGCGGCTCCCGGTGGTCCGCCGCCGCGGCGAATTGCTGCGCAGGCGGCGCAAGCGGCCCGCGTCCGCGTCCTCCCACCGCCGCCGCAAGCCCGCCCCCGCGAAGCCGAGGAACCTCGGCCGTACGCTGTTGGTGGTGGTCATGCTCGGACTCGCCGGAGCGGTCGCCTACGCCATGGTGTTCATGCCGCAGTCGGGCACCGGTACCAATACCGCCGACAAGCAGCGCACCAGCTCCGTCGGCGGCGACGGCGGTGACGCGCCCCGCGCCACCCCCGGCACGGACGGCCGGCCCGTGAACTCCCCGTCGCCCGACGGCAAGGAAACCGGCACCCCGGACGCCACCAGGAAGCCCGCCGAGAGCCCCGGCGCGGGCGGCCCGGCCGCCCCCGAGGGCTTCACCACGGCCAAGGACGCCGAAGGATTCAGCGTCGCCGTCGCCGACGGCTGGGACCGTCAGCCGAAGAACGCCAGCGGCCAGATCGTCTACTCCGGAGGCAGCTTCCAACTCCTCGTCGTCCCCGGGCGGGACTCCACGGGCGAGTTCGGCGCCGACCCGCTCATCTACATGCGCGAGAGCCAGCGCGAACTCACCCCGTTCCGCGACTCGACCTGGTCCAGCTCCAGCGGGATGCGCCGGATGGAGGTCGGCGGACAGGTCAGCGGCGAGGGCCAGTTCACCTGGACCGACACCGGCGGCGGCGAACTCTACGTACGCAACTACGCCGCGATCATCGACGGGCGTTACCACATCGTCCAGTTGCGCGGACCCGAGGCCGAACGCGACGAGGTCACCCGGCTGTACGAGCAGGCCAAGGCGTCCTACCGCGCGACCGGCTGACCCCCGCGGGTTCCTCGCGCACCCCACCCTCCCCAGCGGTCCGGCCCGAACGGCAGGGCCAAAAGGGCTGTCCCGCAGTCCCCGGCGGGCGCGCGACGACAGCTACGGCACCTCGCTGCGTTGTCGGATCACCCGAATACGCCCAGTACGAGGACGATCCTCCGCCTTGCGATGCACCGCGTCCGACGCCGCACGCGGATCCACCGGGGATCACGGGACAGCCCTTAGTCTGGTGGTCTGTCACCAGATCGCGGGGGAACGTGAATCAGATGCAGGGTGCGCTGCTCGCCGGACGGTACCGGCTCCATGAATCCATAGGCCGCGGCGGAATGGGCCGGGTGTGGCGCGCGCACGACGAAGTGCTCCACCGGGACATCGCCGTCAAGGAACTGACGGCCGCCCATTACGCCGACGAGGGCGAACGGGCCGTGCTGCTCGCCCGGACCCGCGCCGAGGCCCGCGCCGCCGCCCGCATCACCCACCCGGCCGTCGTCACCGTCCATGACGTCTTCGAGCACGACGAACGTCCTTGGATCGTCATGGAACTCGTCGACGGCGGCTCGCTCGCCGGCGCCGTCGCCGAACGGGGCCGCATCGCCCCCGAGGAGGCCGCCCGCACCGGACTGTGGGTGGCCCGCGCGCTGCGCGCCGCGCACACGGCGGGTGTGCTGCACCGCGATGTGAAGCCCGCGAACGTGCTGCTCGCCGGCGATGGCCGGGTACTACTGTCCGACTTCGGGATCGCCCAGGTCGAGGGGGACTCCGGGATGACCCGGACCGGGGAGATCGTCGGCTCCGTCGACTACCTCTCCCCCGAACGCGTCCGGGGCGCCGACCCCGGCCCCGCCGCCGACCTGTGGGCGCTCGGCGCGACCCTGTACACGGCGGTCGAGGGCGTCTCACCCTTCCGCCGCGGCACCGCGCTCGCCACCTTCCAGGCCGTCGTCGACGAGGAACCCGCCGAACCCGCCCACGCCGGACCGCTCACGGCCGTCATCGCCGCGCTGCTCCGCAAGGACCCCGGGGACCGGCCCTCCGCCGAGGAGACCGAACGGCTGCTCGCCGAGGCCGCGGAGGGCCGCGGCCCCACCGTGAGCGGCGCCCCGGCCGGATACACCCCCACCAGCGCGGTCGCCCCGGAGACGCTCGCCGCGCTGCGCGAACCGACGCCGCCGCCCGCGCCGCCGACCCCGGCCGCCGGATTCCCGTCCGCCGTCACCACCACCAGCCCCACCCCGCCCCACGGCTACACACCGCCCGGCCCCCCTCAGCCCCCCACCCCGCCGACCGGCTACGCCCCGCACGGCACCCCGCCCCACGGCTACGCCGCCCACGGCACCCCGCCCACCGGCTACGCCCCGCACGGCACCCCGCCGGGCGGCTACCCCTACCCCTACCCGGTCGCGCCCCGGCCCGCGCGGCCCGGATGGCGGACCGTGACCGCCGTGGCCGTCGCCGTGGTCCTCGCGGGCGGCGGCGGGGCCCTCGCCCTGCGCTACCTCGACTGGAACTCCTCGGGTGACCCGTCCGCCGCGTCGAGCGGCACACCCACCGGCGCCGCCTCACCCTCCGCGTCACCGCCCACCGCCCCCGCCACGGGCGGCACGCCCGCCCCCAGCGCGGACACCGGGACACCCGCCCCCCTCGCCAGCCCCGAGGACACCCCGAAGCCCCGCGAGTCGCAGGACTCCGCCGCGACCCCCGAGCAGGGCTCCGACGCGGTCCCCGACGGCTTTGTACGCGCCAAGGACCCCGTGGGGTTCAGCCTCGCCGTCCCGGAGGGCTGGGAACGCGAGGTCAACGGCAGCCAGATCGACTACACCGCCGACGGGGGAGAGCACTTCATCCGGATCGGGTACGACCCCGCGACCGACTACGACACCCCGTACGCCCACCTCGTCGACCTGGAGAAGCAGCTCAGCAGGCTCCCCGACTACACCCGCCGCGACCTGACGTCCAACACCTTCCGGGACCGGCCCGGCGCGCGCTGGGAGTTCACCTGGACCTCGGAAGGCAAGAGCACCCTCCCCGGTCCGCGCCGCGCGGTCGAGCAGGCGTACGTGACCCGGGACGGCGCCGAATACGTGATCTACATGTCCGGCCCGGCCGCCGACTGGAGCACCACCAGCGCCCAGTTCGAGACGGTGCTCAGGAGCTGGCGCGAGGAGGGATCGTGAACCCGGCCACCCGCCCGCACAGGTGGGGCATGATGGGCGGATGGGCACCGAGGGGGACAGCACGGGCGTCAGTTCCCGTGTGATCGGGGGACGTTACCGGCTGCGCACCCGGCTGGGCCGCGGCGGTATGGGCATCGTGTGGGGCGCGGACGACGAACTGCTCGGCCGCCCCGTCGCCGTCAAGGAACTCCTCTCCGGGGACACCTCGCCCGGCGCCCCCGACCGCTGGCAGCGCGCCCGGACCCTGCGCGAGGCGCGGGCCGTCGCGGGGCTGCGCCACCCCGCGATCGTCGTCGTCCACGATGTCGTCGAGGACGGCGACGGCGCGTACATCGTCATGGAACTGGTCGAGGGCCGCTCACTTGCCGACCGGATCGACGGCTCCGGACCGGTGGACCCGGCGGAGGCGGCCCGGATCGGGGTCGCGCTGCTCGGCGCGCTGTCCGCCGCCCACGAGGCGGGTGTGCTGCACCGGGACATCAAGCCCGACAACGTCCTGCTGGAGGCCCGGACGGGCCGGGTCGTGCTCACGGACTTCGGGGTCGCCCGGGTGCCGGGCGCCCGCACCCTCACCGAGGACGGGCTGTTCGTGGGGTCGCCCGAGTACACCGCGCCCGAGCGGATGTCCGGCTCGTCCGGCGGCCCGGAGGCCGATCTGTGGTCCCTGGGGGTGCTGTTGTGCGCGGCGCTGAGCGGGCGGTCGCTGTTCCGGCGGGAATCCATCAGCGGGACGCTGCACGCGGTGGTGGTCGACGAGATCCGGCCGCCCGCGGAGGCGGGGCCGCTGCTGCCCGTGGTGTCCGGTCTCCTGGAACGCGATCCCGGGCGGCGGCTCGACGCCCAGGAGGCGGAACGCTTACTCCACACATACCTCGCCACGTCACCCCCACCGGGGACAGCGCCCCCGGCTTCGCCCCCGTCCTCTTCCTCTGCGGGGCCCGTCGCTTCCGCGTCGTCGGGCGGCGCGGCAGTACCGGCCGGTTCCACGGCGACCGGTTCCACGGCGACGGGGCCCGTGACGGCCGGTTCCGTCGTCGCCGGGTTGCCGGGCTCGCACGCCCCGCTGGGTGAGGACGCGTCGCTGTCCGGGGCGCGGGCGGCGCGCAAGGCGCCCGTTCCGTCCGGTGGGCCGGGGCAGGGTCCACCGGTCTCCGGCGGCGCCGCACCGAAGGTCGTGGTCACCTCCGTCCGGCCGGTGTGGAGCACCTTCCTGCTGATCATCCTGGCGGCTGTCCTCGCCGGTGCCGGGATGTCCGCCGCGGTGCTGCTGTACGAGCGCGGCCGGGAGCGGGACGACCGGCCCGTGAGCGTGGACCCCGGTGCCCCCGAGGTGTCCGCCCCCGGGAAGCCCTCCACCGCGGTGACGGCCCCCACCCGGCCCGCCGCCTCGACATCCGCCCCGGTGGACCCGTCCCCCGGGAGCGGCGGCCCGCCCCCGTACATGCCACCGCCGAGCCCCACGGCGACCGTCACGGTGACTCGTGCGCCCAGCTCCGCGCCGATGGCCGTGCCCTCCGATCCGTCCCCGGTACGGGTGCCCATCGGCTACCGCCGGGTCGACGCGGACGGCGGGCTGTCGCTGGCCGTCCCCCAGACGTACACCCGCAGGAACGCGGGGCACTGGACGTTCTATGTCTCGCCGGACGGGGCGATCCGCGTCGGTGTCCGGGTCGCCGCGGCGGAGCCCGGTGGGCCGGTGGAGTCGCTGCGGCGGGACCATGGCAGGGGCCGCGACCGCAAGGGGGTGGTGACGCCGACCACGCATCGTGGCCATCCGGCCGGGATCTGGGAGTCGGCGTCGAAGAAGGGCGGGGGGCGGTTCGGTGTCGACCTCGCCTGGCAGACCGACGCGCACCTCTACAACGTGCTGGTGATGGGGCCCGCCGAGCGGGAGGCGGAGGCGCGGACGCAGTTCGACACGGTGCGGGGTTCGACGGCCCAGTGACCTCCGCCGGCCGCCTTCGCTGGCGCTTCCCAGGTCCGTCCGGCCTTCCGCGCTTGTTCCCGTGCGGGTCGCCTTCGCTTGCGCTTCCGAGGTCTGTCCGGCTGAACGCGCTTGTCCCTGTGCCGTCGCTCGTGGGGTGCGCAGTTCCCCGCGCCCCTGAGGTCGCGCCCCCTTCGGTTCCCGTTCGGGTGCGGGTGGTCCTTGGTTGCTCGCGCAGTTCCTCGCGCCCCTGGGGTTCCCCACCTGGACGTACTTGTTCCTGTGCGGGGTCGGACGGGGGTGCGCAGTTCCCCGCGCCCCTTTGGGGGCGGCCCTTCATGTTGTCCGTCGTCTGCGGAACCACCCTCCTCGCGGACTCGCCCGGCTACGTAAGGGGGTGGGCGGGAATCTCTGCTCGCAGACTCCGATGCTCTTCAGTCGAGTCACGGAACGTCGTACCGAGCGTGTCGGATCGAGGACGGAGAATCCCGACCGGCCCCGACCCGAAGAACAAGCAGATGGCGCCCCGATAGGGGCGCGGGGAACTGCGCAAAACCCACGGACGACGGCACAGGAACAAGCGCGTCCAGCACAAGAAACCCAGGGGCGCGAGGAACTGCGCAAACCCACCGAGCGACGGCACAGGAACGGAGGGCGCAAGGCCGGACGGACCTGGGAAGCGCCAGCGAAGGCGGCCCGTACACAAAACCCGGCGGTACGCCTACGCTCGGGTCATGACGGACTCGCGGCACACCGCCACCCCCCATCCCCCCACCACCAACCCCCCCGCCCCCACGCCGGCAGGCGTCCGCGCGGCGGACGACGTGGTCACCCCGGAACTGGTGGCCCAGCTCACCAAGGGAATAGTGGGCACGGGCAGGACCGCGAACCACACCCCGTTCACCGGCCGCGAGCTCGCCGCCCTCCCCGAGTCCACCCCCGACGACGTGGCGACGGCGTTCCAGCGGGCCCGTACCGCCCAGCCGGTCTGGGCGGCGACCCCGGCGAGGACCCGCGCCGCCGTCGCGCTCCGGTTCCACGACCTGCTGCTGGCACGCCAGGCCGAGGTGCTGGACCTGATCCAGCTGGAGACCGGCAAGGCCCGGCTGCACGCCCATGAGGAGGTGCAGGCGGTCGCCATAGCGGCCCGGCACTACGGCCGCAAGGGGCCGTCGTATCTGCGCCCGAAGCGGCACACGGGCGCGGTCCCCGCCCTGACCAAGGTCACCGAACTGCGCCAGCCCCGTGGGGTGGTCGGCCAGATCGCCCCCTGGAACTACCCGCTGGAACTCTCCGTCGGGGACGCCCTGCCCGCGTTCCTCGCGGGCAACGCGCTGGTGATGAAGCCGGACACCGAGACCGCGCTCACCGCCCTGTGGGCACGCGATCTGCTGGTCGAGGCGGGGCTGCCCGCCGAGGTGTTCCAGGTGGTGCTGGGCGACGGCCCGGTCATCGGCCCGGAGATCGTGCGGCACGCCGACTATGTGTCGTTCACCGGCTCGACCCGTACCGGCCGGGAGGTCGCCCAGGGCGCCGCGGCCCGGCTGATCGGCGCCTCGCTGGAGCTGGGCGGCAAGAACGCGATGCTCGTCCTCGCGGACGCGGACATCGAGAAGGCGGCGGCGGGAGCGGTCCGCGCCTGCTTCTCCTCCGCCGGACAGCTCTGTGTGTCGGTGGAGCGGCTGTACGTCCATGAGTCCGTCGCGGACGTCTTCCTCGACCGGTTCGCCGCCCGCACCAGGGCCATGCGGCTGGGCACCGCCCTGGCGTACGGGGCCGACATGGGTTCCCTCGTCGGGCAGCGGCAGCTCGACACCGTCGTACGGCACGTGGACGAGGCCGTCGCCAAGGGCGCGACCGTCCTCGCGGGCGGGGTCGCGCGCCCCGACATCGGCCCGTACTTCTACGAGCCGACCATCCTCGACGGCGTCGAGGCGCCCATGGCGGTGTGCGCGGAGGAGACGTTCGGCCCGGTGGTCTCCGTCTACCGGTTCACCGACGAGGCGGACGCCGTCGCCCGCGCCAACTCCACCGAGTACGGGCTGAACGCCTCGGTGTGGACGAAGGACGGCCGCCGGGGCCGTGCGATCGCCGCCCGGCTGCGGTCCGGCACGGTGAACGTCAACGAGGGCTACGCGTCGGCGTACGGCAGTGTCCAGTCACCGATGGGCGGGATGAAGGACTCGGGGCTCGGGCGGCGGCACGGCTCCGAGGGCATCCTGAAGTACACGGAGGCCCAGACGGTCGCCCAGCAGCGGATCGTCCCCATGGGCCCGTCGTTCGGGATGACCGACGAGCAGTACGCCGTGTTCATGAGCCGGTCCCTGCGGGTGATGAAGGCCCTGCGGCTGCGCTGACCGGCCCCACCTACCGGCACGTACCCACGGAGGCAGCGGTGGCACAGGAGCACGACCAGGACCGGGGGGACGGCCACGCGTACGACTACGACGTGGTCGTCGTCGGGTCGGGGTTCGGGGGAGCCGTCTCCGCGCTGCGGCTCAGCGAGAAGGGGTACCGGGTCGGTGTCCTGGAGGCGGGCCGCCGCTTCACCCGGGACACGCTGCCGCGCGACTCCTGGGACCTGCGCCGCTATCTGTGGGCCCCGGCCCTCGGGCTGTACGGCATCCAGCGCATCCATCTGCTGGGCAAGGTGATGGTCCTCGCCGGGGCGGGCGTCGGCGGCGGCTCCCTCAACTACGCCAACACCCTGTACGTGCCGCCGGACGCGTTCTTCCAGGACCCCCAGTGGCGGGACATCACCGACTGGCGGGCGGAGCTGGCGCCGTACTACGACCAGGCGCGGCGGATGCTCGGCGTACGGCTCAACCCGACGGTGACCCCCTCCGACGTCCATCTGAGGGCCGCGGCCGAGGCGATGGGCGCCGGGGACACCTTCCATATGGCGCCCGTCGGGGTGTTCTTCGGGGACGGCCGGGACGCGGACGGCGCGGCGCGGGCGCGGCCCGGTGACGAGGTCCCCGACCCGTACTTCGGCGGCGCCGGACCCGCGCGCCGCGCCTGCACCGAGTGCGGGGAGTGCATGACCGGCTGCCGGCACGGCGCGAAGAACACCCTGGGCGAGAACTATCTCCATCTCGCGGAGCGGTCCGGCGCGGTGATCCACCCGATGACCACGGCCGTCGCGCTGACCGAGGACGGGCGCGGCGGGTACGCCGTGCGGACGGTCCCCACCGACGCCCGCCGCAAGGGCCCGCCGCGCGTCTTCCGGGCCCGGCGGGTCGTCCTCGCCGCCGGGACGTACGGGACGCAGACCCTGCTGCACCGGATGAAGGCGGACGGGCTGCTGCCGAGGCTGTCCGACCGGCTGGGCACCCTCACCCGCACCAACTCCGAGGCGCTGGTGGGCGCCCGGACCCATGACCGCCGCTACCGCGCCCGGCACGGCCACCCGAGGGCCGACTTCACCCGGGGCGTGGCGATCACCTCGTCCGTCCACCCCGACGCCGACACCCATATCGAACCCGTGCGGTACGGCAAGGGGTCCAACGCGATGGGCTGGCTGACGATCCTCCAGGTCCCCTACCGGCCCCGCCGCCGGGTCCGCGGCTGGCTCGGGAACATGGCCCGACACCCCTGGCTCGCGCTGCGGTCGCTGTCCAACCGGCGGTGGTCGGAGCGGACGATCATCGGGCTGGTGATGCAGTCCCTCGACAACTCCCTGACGACCTCCCTCAAAGCGGGCGGCCCCGGCAGGGGACTGCTCACCGCGCGCCAGGGCCACGGGGCGCCCAACCCCGGGCAGATAGCCGCCGCCACCCGGGCCGCGGAACTGCTCGCCGAGGAGATCAACGGCTTCCCCGGCTCCAACGTGGGCGAGCTGCTGGGGATGCCGCTGACCGCGCACTTCCTCGGCGGCTGCCCGGTCGGTGACTCACCGGCGACGGGCGTCATCGACCCCTACCACCGGCTGTACGGGTATCCCGGGGTGTCCGTCGTGGACGGGGCGGCCGTCTCCGCGAACCTCGGGGTCAACCCCTCGCTGACGATCACCGCCCAGGCGGAGCGGGCGATGTCGCTGTGGCCCAACGCGGGCGACCCCGACCCCCGCCCCGCGCCGGACGCCCCGTACCGCCGGACGGCGCCCGTCGCCCCGCGCCACCCGGCCGTGCCCACCGGCGCGTTCGGCGCCCTGCTGCTCCCCGTCCCACGCGTCCCGCCCAGGCCCGCGCCGTCCTGATCGCGTCCCCCGGGAAATGTGAAGGACCCGCACCCCCCTCCGAGTGCGGGTCCTTCACGTATGGGGGTGGCCGTTACCGGGCCGTGGGGGCCGACTTGCGCTTGCGGGCGATGAACACGGCGGCGCCGCCCGCGATGACGGTGATCCCGCCGAACAGACCGATCATCGGCAGCGCGGACGACGATCCGGTCGCGGCCAGGTTGCCGGTGACCGGCTGCTGGTTGACGACGCCCTGCGGCTTCGTCGCGGGGCCGGGCTTCGGCTTGCCGCCCTCACCGTCGCCGTCGCCGGGTGTGGCCTCGCCCGGGTCCTGCACGGAGCTGCCAGGCGTCAGCACGGTGAAGTACGCGTCGGTGCCGAAGCTCTCGGCGGCGCACTGCCGGCCGTCGACCGTGTCGAGGTAGCCGCCGGAGCCGAACGCGTAGCCGTCACCGGCGGGCGCGTTCTTCTTGATGTCGAGCCGCAGCTTGCTGGTGACGTAGTCCTGCGGCTTCATCGTGTCGACCCCGGTGAAGTAGGCACCGGCCCACTCGGACAGCTCGCCGTTCTCACCGACGTAGGTGTCGCGGACCTCGCGCCACTCCTTGTCCTCCACGTCGAAGAACTGGAGCGACACGTACGGGGAGAGGAACCGCGACGGGTCGTCGACCTCGAAGTTCTCCACCTCGGCGTAGAACGCGACCTCGTTGAGGTCGGCCCTGGAGGTGTTGGTGGTCGTGAGCGTGAACTCGTGCCAGCCCGTACCGGCGACGATCTTCCCCGGGAGACCGGAGAGCTTCGTCTCCAGCGCGGTCTCCTCGTAGTCCTCGTCGATCTCGTCGCACCGGGGGTAGTCGCCGGGGTCCTCGGTCGGCTCGGGCTCGCTCGGCTTCCCGGTCCCGGGCTCGTCGGTCCCTCCGGAGGTCTCCGACTCGCCGGGCTTCCCCGGCCCGGTGGGACCGGTCGGGCTCTGCGAACCGGGGTCGCTGGTGCCGGACGAGGTGTCCGACGGCGCGGGGCTCGTGCTCTGGGAGTCCGAGGGGCCCGGGGAGGCGGAGGTGCTCGCCGAGGACGAGGCCGAGTCGGAGGCGGTCGGGCTCGTGGAGTCCGACGGCTCACCGGTGGGCGGGGTGGACGCCGGGGACGACGCGGGTGCCGACTCGCTCGGGGTGGCCGACGGCGATCCCGTCGCGTGGGCGAGCGGCGCCGACAGCAGGGCGACCGGGCCGATGACGGCCGTGGCGGCTGCGGCGGCCATGGCACGGCGAAGCTTCATGCAGACCTCGAAATTGTCCGGTGTACCGGGGCGACGGCACGGGTGCGGCGGCCGTCCGCGCTACGCGCGTGGCCCTTGGTTCTCCAGGTGTGACACACGGTCCCGGTGAATGGTTGTCCGGATACTCACACAATTCTTATGTGACGTGGATCACTTGAGGAGGCCTGTCCGGCGCCGGACACGACGAAGGGCCCCGCGGGGCGGGGGCCGCGGGGCCCTTCGGGCGGCGGTGACGTCAGGGCAGCGTCAGCACCGCGCGGAGCGGCGCCGAGGGGGGGAGACGGCGCCGTGGGGAAGAACAATGAGGGGGCGGGACGGGATCGTGAGCGGGACGGCGCACCGGAGACGATCGGCCCCGGGCGTCCCCGGAGCCGACCGTTTCACTTGGGTGACCGGGCTGCTGTCCCCTGCCGACCGGTCACGGAAACCGGAGCGAGGTCCCACGACGTCCGGCACGATCCGTACGTCTCACCGCTCCAGCGAAGCCACGCGTGGTTGTCGCCCGCCCCTGGCTGGCACGGACACCGGGACAACGACGCCCGCCGCGCCCCGGTCACGCGCCGTACGGGTGAGAGCGGGCCCGAACTCAGATACGACCCCGGCACAGTTCGAGCAGCGTCATCGCCAGCGAGGTGCCCGGCCTGCCGAGGGCGTCACGGAAGTGCTCCAGGACCTCCATCTCCCGCGAGAGATTCACCCGCCGCCCGCCGGAGGTGATCCGGGCCTCCTGGATCACCGCGGACACCGCCATCCGCTCCTGGACGAGACCGATGATCCGGTCGTCCAGGGCGTCGATCCGTTCCCGGGCGTCCGCGATGGTCCCGGCCGCCTCCTCGGTACGGGCGCCGGTCCGCTCGGTGGCGCTGAGCACGGGGGACGGGCGGCCGGTCGTGCTGGTGCGCTCGGCTTCGGACGTCGTCATGGTGGGGCTCCTCGGTGTCGGTGGTTCGCTGGGCGGGGCAGGGTCTTGCTCGACGGCCAACGGGCGACACGGCCCGGACAGCAGAAACGCCCCGGCCTTGTCGGCCCGGGGCGCCTGGGAGTGCTTGTCAGGTGATCAAGCAGCACGACCATGGCAGCCGGCGGGCCGGTTGCCATAGGTAAAGCGGAAGGTCAGGTGCTTGGTCACCCGGACATTATGCCCCCGGCCCCGTACGCCCGGTCAATCCATGGGCACCGGCCGCCCGGATGCTGAGACGGACCGCCCGGTCACCCTGGGTGCCCGCCCCGGGGCGCCCGACGCGTACCCCGGGGGAAGCGGCTCGCGGCGCCGTTAGAATCGATGGCGGAACCCCTGTGGTACGCGCCGATACCGTCGCCGTACGGCCCCCGTACCCGTAGTCACAGCCGGAAGGCCCCCCGTGCCCTCAGCGACCCCCGCTGCCGCCCCCGACACCGTCCTGGTCGTCGACTTCGGTGCGCAGTACGCCCAGCTCATCGCCCGCCGTGTCCGCGAGGCACGGGTCTACAGCGAGATCGTGCCGAGCTCCATGCCGGTCGAGGAGATGCTCGCCAGGAACCCGGCGGCGATCATCCTCTCCGGCGGCCCGTCCTCGGTGTACGCCGAAGCCGCCCCCACGGTCGACCGTGCCCTGTTCGAAGCCGGTGTCCCGGTCTTCGGCATGTGCTACGGCTTCCAGCTCATGGCGACCACCCTCGGCGGCACCGTCGACAACACCGGCGCCCGCGAGTACGGCCGCACCCCGCTGCACGTCAGCAAGGTCGGCTCCACCCTCTTCGAGGGCACGCCCGCCGAGCAGCCCGTATGGATGTCCCACGGCGACGCGTGCTCCGCCGCGCCCGAGGGCTTCACGGTCACCGCGTCCACCGACGTGGTCCCCGTCGCCGCCTTCGAGAACGACGAGAAGAAGCTGTACGGCGTCCAGTACCACCCGGAGGTCATGCACTCGACGCACGGCCAGCAGGTGCTGGAGCACTTCCTGTACCGGGGCGCGGGCATCAAGCCCTCCTGGACCACGGGCAACGTCATCGAGGAGCAGCTCACCGCGATCCGCGAGCAGGTCGGGGACCGCCGCGCGATCTGCGCGCTCTCCGGCGGGGTCGACTCCGCGGTCGCCGCCGCGCTGGTCCAAAAAGCCATCGGCTCCCGGCTGACCTGCGTGTACGTCGACCACGGCCTGATGCGCAAGGGCGAGACCGAGCAGGTCGAGAAGGACTTCGTCGCCGCGACCGGGGTACAGCTCAAGGTCGTCGACGCCGCCGACCGCTTCCTCGACGCGCTGAAGGGCGTCTCCGACCCCGAGCAGAAGCGCAAGATCATCGGCCGGGAGTTCATCCGGGTCTTCGAGCAGGCCCAGGCGGAGATCATCGCCGAGGCCCCCGGGGACCAGCCCGTCGAGTTCCTCGTCCAGGGCACCCTCTACCCGGACGTCGTGGAGTCCGGCGGCGGCACCGGCACCGCCAACATCAAGTCCCACCACAACGTCGGCGGACTGCCCGAGGACCTTGAGTTCCAGCTGATCGAACCGCTGCGCCAGCTGTTCAAGGACGAGGTCCGGATGGTCGGCTCCGAGCTGGGGCTGCCCGACGAGATCGTCCAGCGCCAGCCGTTCCCCGGCCCCGGCCTCGGTATCCGGATCGTCGGCGAGGTCACCCGCGAACGGCTCGACCTGCTGCGCGACGCCGACGCGATCGCCCGCGAGGAACTGTCCGCCGCCGGACTCGACCGGGATATCTGGCAGTGCCCGGTCGTCCTGCTCGCGGACGTCCGCAGCGTCGGCGTCCAGGGCGACGGCCGCACCTACGGCCACCCGATCGTGCTGCGGCCGGTCTCGTCCGAGGACGCGATGACCGCGGACTGGACACGGATGCCGTACGAGACCCTCGCCCGGATCTCCACCCGCATCACCAACGAGGTCGCCGACGTCAACCGAGTCGTCCTCGACGTCACGAGCAAGCCCCCGGGCACCATCGAGTGGGAGTGACCCGCTGTCCACGCCTGACCCGCTGAGCCCCTGAGAGCGGCCCCCCGACCGGCACATGACCGGTCGGGGGGCCGCTCTTCGTCGTCCGTGGCCGCTCAGGCGTGGTCGTGCTGGAGTCCGGCCAGGAAGACGGTCCAGCTCGGGGCCGATACCGAAGCGGTCGGTCCGGCTTCGCCGCGCTTGCTGTCCCGGAACGCCACCGCGCCGTCCTGCGTGCGTACTTCCACGCAGTTAGCTTCGTGAGTGCTGTGCGTGGATTTGACCCAGCGGTCCATCCTGGTAACTCCTTGCCGTGTCGGCGAGGACCCGGCGAGACGTGTCCTCATCCTGCGCTGTGGACCAGATGCCCTCGAATGCTTCGGTGTACTGCTCCACCTCAGCTTGTTTGTCGTGATAATAGCCGCCGGTGTACGTGTCACCGTAGACAGTGGTGGGCTCCTGAACTCCGCCTAGGGCAGGGGGGAATCGCATGATGACGAACGCACCGGCGAGCGATCCTGGATGTACTGCCGCCGCGAGGGGAATGACCCGGATCGTGATCCTCGGCAGCCCTGCCATGTAGACCAGGTGAGCGAGTTGCACGGCCATCACCCTGCCGTCACCCATGGGGCGTCGTAGCACCGTTTCCGACAGGGCGATCCGCACCACCGGTGGGCGTCGCCCAGTCAGGATCGCCTGCCGAGCCATCCGAAAAGCCACCCGGCCTTCGACCTCATCGGAGGGCAGGTCCGGAAATCGGGTCCGAACCACCGCTCGCACATAGTCGCCTGTCTGGAGCAGCCCTGGCATCACGTCACTCTCGTATGAATCGATGTGGCTCGCAGACGACTCCAAGCCTGCGAACACGTCGAACCGGCCAGGAACGGTGCCGGCAAAGTCCTGCCACCAAGAGGGTGTCTTGGCCTCACGCGCCAGCTCCATCAGCGCACTCGTCACGGCCTCGTCCGCCTCGTACGCGCCGCACATCATCTGAACGTCGAGCGCTCGCACGGGGGACCGGCCCGTCTCGATGCGCCACATCTTCGTCTCGGACCACTCGAACCGCTGGGACGCGGCTCGCAGGGTCACCCCGGCGCGCTCGCGCAGCTGACGGAGGCTTCGCCCGAGCTGTCGCCGGGGCACGGTGGACACACTCTTGCCGCTCATGTCTTCCCCATTCCGCGCCGAGTCTTGCACCACAGGTGACAGGGTCTTGCACCGTGCATGACCAGGCACTTTCGTCTTCCCCTCAGGGGGTCATTTCCCTGCGCAGCCTTGCACGGCTCCCGGCCGCGCGGGCAGTTTTGGGGACGGACAACCCCCGCCGAAATATGGGGTGTTGACCGGGATCACCCACACGAGGAGACACATGGAACCCCCTCACCCTCAGCCCCATCCGCCTCACCCGTCACTCGCGGAGATCCGGGCGGGCGAGCACGGAAACCCGCCCCCGCCCGGCGGCGACTGGGCGGCCGACCTCGCCATCGAGCGGCTGACCGCCGCCACACGGCAGACGGGAATCGAACTGCCCGGGCTGTCCGTGCTGGAGGACGGCGCCCGGCCTCCGCTCGTCTACCTGGGGTGGTGCAACGCCAGGGCCGCCGAGATCATCGCCGAGTCACTGATCATGCGGCAGCTCGTGGGCGCCCCGGGGACGGACACATGAGCCGCGCGCGTCGCCGTCCGCGCTACCGGGTGACCCTGGACGGGACCCTGTGGGGCGGCATCGTCCTGCTGCTGGCGTGGGGGTCCCTGATGGTCGTCGTGGTGCTCGTCGCGACGGAGGGGATGTGAGGCACTGACACAGCGCCGCGCCCGCCCGGGAGCGGCTCCGGGCGGGCACGCCGGGGTCAGGTGCGGCGCCGCCGCCGTACACCGGTCCCCGGTGACCAGAACTCGACCACCAGGTAGCGCTCGTCCTCGATGCTGGTCCGTACGACTTCGGTCACCTCGGTCCGGAACAGGTGGAACGGTCCGGGCGGCGGCCCCGCCTCCGCCGCGTACCGTTGCAGCTCCTCGGGGCCGTGGACCTCCACGGCCCGCCCCGCGACCCGGACGTCACCGCCGCCCATGTCCGTACCGCCCCCCTGATTGGCCTGGAGGGCGAACCGGGGGTCACGGATCAGGTCCCGCGCCTTCATCGACTCCGGCATCATGCCCATCGTCAGCTCCCCCCTTGCGAACTGCACCTCGATCCCGGAGGTGCGGGGCGAGCCGTCCCGGCGCAGGGTCGCGAGCGTGTGATGGGTGAAGGCGGCGAACCGGTTCTGGACGGCGGCGGACAGTTCGGGCGCCTCGGCGGTGAACGCGGCCCAGTTCTGGGACTCGGGGTTGTTCGGCATATGGCCAGTGTTTCCCCGATACCCGACACCTTCTGTCCGGATTCCCCCACCCGGCCGACCGTCCCGCCGTACCGCCGTTCCTGGCTACATTTGCGTTCCGGTTGGAAAACGACCGGGATCATGCGCCGCCACCTCCCGCGACCCGGCCCGCCCGGCCCCGGCAGCACCGTCGCCCACCCGCCGACCGCCCGGAACAAGCCGGACACCTGGGACGATGCGGGCCGGAGCGCCTTCGGGGGCACCGATTCCGTCGTACCGGACGAACCGGCCCGGGGTACGCGCCCGGCGGAAAACGCACCCTCCGGTCAACCCGGACGCGCCCTCGTCGCCGTAACGGGGGGTGCCCGGTCCTGCGCGGTGCGCTCGGGTAGGGCACAATTCCCAGTCATCACAGGGAACTTGCGCAGGCGTCCGGGTCAACACCCGTGCGCCGGGGCGGCGGCGAGCGTACCGGCCCGGGGGCGGGAACGGGCGGGAACACGGAGTGGGCGCGGTGGCACTACCTCAGGCGGCGGGGCGGGAGACGCACGAGGCTGCGTGTGCGCGCGGGGGCTGCCCGCACGGGGCACGGGAGGGGCACCGGCGCGCGGTCGCCGCGTTCCTCACCAAACGGGACGAACTCGCCGCAGGGCAGGGCCTGCCCGCCGCCGTCGCGCACTCGGCCGGGGCCACCCGGCAGTGGGTGTCCGACGAACTCGCCCAGTCCGCCGAGGTGGTGGCCGCCCGGGGGCTGGCCGAGAGCGCGGCCTGGCACACGTCCCTGTGGCCGAGGACCCTCGCCGTGGTGTGGGGCGGCACGGGCGCGGTGCTCGCCGTCCAGGCACTCACCGCGTACGGCGCCGGGTGGAACACCGCGCGGACCGCCGGGCTGGTCGCCACGGTCGCCGTCGCGGCCCTGCTGACCCTCGCCGCGCGGGTGCACCGCGAGCGGGGCGGGGTGCTCGCCCCGCTGATCGGCGAGGACAACCGGCTCTCCACCTCGCGTGCCGTCGCCGGGCTGTGGGTGCTGTTCGTGGTGTACGCGGTACTGGTCCTGGCCGGACAGCTCGCCGGGGCCTCGGGGCCCGCCGCGCGGGACGCCCTCATCGACGGACTCGGGCTGGCCCGCGGGGCCGCCACCCTGACCGTCGTGGCGGTGCTGTGCGCGGTCGCCGTCCTGGTACGCCGGGTGGTCACCGTACGGGTGCTCGGGCAGCGGCTCCAGAAGGTACGCGCGGTGCGGCCACGCGGCGCGGACCTGCTCACCGACGACTCCGGCCGGGGCAGCTTCACGGATGTCCAGTACGTCCTCGTGACCGCAGCCGCGCTGGTCTTCGCGGCGGTCCGGCTGGGACGGCGGCCCGAGCGGCTGCCCGAACTGCCCTGGGCCCTGGCCGTGCTCGTCCTGGTCTCGGCGGTCACGTACCTCGCGGGCAAGTACGCGGAGGGCGGGCGTCCCGTCATCCACTCCGTGGTCCGGGCCCGGGCCGCCGGTGACCTGGACTCACCGATCCGTACGGGCGACGACATCGAGATCCGGGGCGCGGGGTTCGTCCCGCCCGGGGGGCAGGGGGCCCAGGCGCTGACCCGGCTCGTCGTCCGGATCGGCTCCGTCCACGTCCACGTTCCGCTGGTCCCGGTCCCCGGCGGGTTCACCAACCCGTCCGACCACACGCTGACGGTCCCCGTCCCGGTCGAGGTCGAACCCGGCCGCGTGGACGTCCAGGTCATCACCGCGGCCGGCCTCGAAACCAACCGCACGACGATCGAGGTCACGGTGGATTAGTCCCCGGGCCCGTAGGGTTCCCCACCTGGACGTACCTGTTCCCGTGCAGGTCGGACGGGGGTGCGCAGTTCCCCGCGGGTCGCCTTCGCTGGCGCTTCTGGGGTTCCCCACCTGGGCGTACCTGTTCCCGTGCGGGTACGTCCGTGGGTGCGCAGTTCCCCGCGCCCCTAGGTCTCCGGTGCCGGGCGCACTTCGTTCCTGTGCCGTCGCTCGTCGTTTTCGCGCAGTTCCCCGCGCCCCTGGATGCTGCCCCTTCGGGTTTGTTCGTCGGGTGCGGGTCGGCCCTCGTCTTTTGCGCAGTTCCCCGCGCCCCTTTGGGGCGCCCACCTGGGGCTGTCGATCAGGCTGCGGGCTGTCAGCAAGCGGGGCCGGGGTTGAACCCCCCTCCTCGCGGACCCGCCCTGCTGCCGGAGGGGGTGGGCGGGAATCTCTGCCCGCAGACTCCGATGCTCTTCAGTCGGGCAAGGAAACGACTTACCGAGCGCGTTGGAGCGAGGACGGAGAATCCCGACCGGCACCGACCCGAAGAACCGGCCGGATGCGCCCCTAAGGGGCGCGGGGAACTGCGCAAACCCACCGAGCGACGGCACAGGAACGGAGTACGCCCAGCACCGAGTACCCAGGGGCGCGAGGAACCGCGCACCCCACGAGCGACCCGCACAGGAACGAAGTACGCCCCGCCGGACAGACCTACGAAGCGCAAGCGAAGGCGACCCGCAGAGGTCAGTCCCGGGGAGGCACATCCCCCCGAGCGCCCCGGGCACCGTGCGCACCCCGGGCCGACGGACCCAGGGACGACGAGGCACGAGCGACCCGGGCGTGCCGCCACAACACCGTGGACATCCCCACCACCGCCGCCACCCCCAACCCCCCGAGCACGATCGGAACCAGCGTCCACCACGGCAGATCACCGTTCCCCGCGACATCCACCGCGTACAGCACACCCGCGACAGACAACGCCGCCCCGGCGATCAGCTTTCCCGGCTGGAACTCATGACGCAGCACGTGCCACCTCCGCCTGACCCAGACCGATATCGAGGTCCAGTTCGATCGTGCCGGACTTCTTCGGGGTGCCCTTACCGGCCGGCTCGGTCGGCTCGAACGTGTACGTCCGGTCCCGGCCGGGCGCGATGTTCACGTCCTGGCGGTGCTCACCGGGGAGCTGGATGTCCCCGAGACCCACCTTGACCCGCATGACCACCCGCGCGCCGTCCGGCAGGACGACCTTGAGCTGTCCCGCGCCGAGCCGCACCTCGGAGGCGACCGTACGCCCCGCCGCGGGCGCCGCCCCGGTGAGGTCGAGCGTGCCGACGCCGGTGCCCAGCTCGTACTCGGGCCGCAGCTCGGCCGCGCTCGCCGGGGCCCACGTCGGACTCGTCCAGCGGGTGGTGATCGACTCGGGCAGCGCGGTCGACCCGGCGAGCAGCCCCGCCGTGATCATCGCGACGATCACCGAACCCAGCCCCGTACGCCCGACCAGCGCGCTGACCGCGATACCCAGTCCCAGTACGGCGAGCGCCAGCGCGAGGCCCGTCTGAAGGCTGTCGCCCAGCGCCGAGCCGTCCCAGCTCAGGCCCGTCGCGGTGCCACCGGTGACCAGCGCGGCGAGCACCACCCAGCCGCCGATCCAGTGTCCCCCGGCGGCCGTCGGGGAGGACATGCCGTCCCCCTGGCCCTTGCCGGGCCCCGGACCGCGCGGCCCGGGCGGCGGACCGACCGTGCCGCCCAGATCGCGGATCAGCCCCTCGGGCGCCCACAGATACCCCGTGCCGCCGCTCTGCGCGCCGTCCTTCGCGACCGGCTCGCGCCACCACGACGTGGAGTTCGGCGCGGGCGGCGCCTTCGCCTCCGGCGGGGCGTCCGCGACGGCCTGCGCGGCCAGCGGATCGGGATCGACGGTGTCCCGCTGCCGCGACCAGTACCCCGCGCCCGCCAGCAGCAGCGCGAGGACCGCCCCCGACGACAGCAGATTGCCGTTGTTCAGCATCGACAGGAACAGTCCGCAGCCGACCAGCGCGAAGACCACCGCCGCGAGGGCCGGACCGTCGACCCGGCCCGACAGCATCCGGCGCGCCTCGTACTCGTCCTCGCCGTCCATCGGGACGAACAGCCAGGCGAAGCCGTAGAAGACCAGCCCGATACCGCCCGCGACGGACAGCACCGACAGCACGATCCGGAAGATCACCGGGTCCATGTCGCAATGGCGGCCCAGTCCCGCGCAGACCCCGCCGATCATCTTGTGCTCGCGGTCCCTGCGCAGCCTGGCCGGTGGCCCCGGCGGACCGCCCGCGCCGCTGCCCGGGTCGTCGCCCGGGGCCCGGGTGGCGTGCTGCTGCTCTGTCATACGTCCATGGTGACGGGACCACGCCCCGACCGGGAGCCGGGACGACCCTGGTCGAACCCTGAGATCCGCCGGGTCCTCCCCGGGGGCGCCCCGGAGGGCGGGGGCTCAGGGACGTATCCGGGTCGGACCCTGATGACCGTACGGCACGGGCCGTGTGACGATCGGTGCATGCCCGAAGCCATGACCGTGAACGCCGACGAGCCGCGCCTGGTGCGCAAGCTGTACCGCAGCAGCGACGGCCGCTGGCTGGGCGGGGTCGCGCGCGGGCTCGCCGGGCATCTGGGGCTCCCGGTGGTGTGGGTGCGGCTGATCTTCGTGGGGCTGCTGTCCGCCGAGGGGCTCGGCGCGCTGCTGTACGCCGCGTTCTGGTTCTTCGTCCCGCTCGGGGTCGGCGGCCTCGGCGCCGAACGGCGCTCGCCGCTGGTCACCGAGGTGGCGCAGGACGGGAAACGGCGCCTGGTGGCCCGCAAGCCCGACAAGGGCGAGATCGTCGCGCTGATCGCGATGGTCGCCGTCGCGATGGCGTTCCTCGGCAGCGTCAAGCTCGACATCACCGCCAAGGCGTATCTGTGGCCCACCCTGCTCGTCGGCGCGGGGGTCGCCCTGGTGTGGCGGCAGGCGGACAACGCCCGCCGCGCCCGCTGGGTCGAGGCGAGCCGCCGCAGACGCAATCTGACCCTCGCGCGGTCCGCCGCCGGGGTCCTCCTCGTCGGTACCGGGGTCACCGGCATCTTCGTCCTCCAGGGGTCCGCCGAGGACCTCGGCGCCATCCTCCAGGCGTCCCTCGCGGTCCTCGTCGGGATCGCGCTGCTCGCCGGTCCCTATCTCGTCCGGATGACCCAGGACCTGTCCGAGGAGCGCACCATGCGCATCCGCGCCCAGGAACGCGCCGAGGTCGCCGCCCATGTCCACGATTCCGTGCTGCACACCCTGACCCTGATCCAGCGCAACGCGGAGAACGCCGGCGAGGTCCGCCGGCTCGCCCGCGCCCAGGAACGCGATCTGCGGGCCTGGCTCTACAAGCCCGACGGCAACGGCAAGGACGAGGAGGGCGAGGACGGCCCCGCGAACGTCGCCGACGCGGTCCGCCGCCACGCCGCCGAGGTCGAGGACAAGCACGGGGTGCCCATCGAGGTCGTCGTCGTCGGCGACTGCCCGCTGGACGACCGGCTCACGGCGCAGATGCAGGCCGCGAGGGAGGCGATGGTCAACGCGGCCAAGTACGGTGGCGAGGGCGGCGCGGTGCAGGTCTACGCCGAGGTGGAGGGGCCGACGGTGTTCGTGTCGGTACGGGACCGAGGTCCCGGCTTCGACCTCGACGCGGTACCGGCCGACCGGATGGGGGTACGGGAGTCCATCATCGGCCGGATGCAGCGCAACGGCGGCACGGCACGACTGCGCGCCGTCCCGGACGGCGGGACCGAGGTCGAGCTGACCATGGAGAGGGCGGAGAGGACGTCATGAGCGACGTGACCGGAACGAGCGGGACGACGGGGGCCCCTCGCACGGACCCCGGCACCAGCGGGGACGGACGGCGGGTACGGGTCGTGCTCGTGGACGACCACCGGATGTTCCGCACCGGGGTCCAGGCCGAGATCGGACGCACGGAGACCACCGGTGTCGAGGTCGTCGGGGAGGCCGCCGACGTGGACCAGGCGGTCACCGTCATCACCGCGACCCGGCCGGAGGTCGTGCTCCTCGACGTCCATCTGCCGGGCGGCGGCGGTGTCGAGGTGCTGCGCAGGTGCGCCCCGCTGATGTCCGACGCGACCGCGCCGGTGCGGTTCCTCGCGCTGTCCGTGTCGGACGCCGCGGAGGACGTCATCGGCGTGATCCGCGGCGGTGCGCGCGGCTACGTCACCAAGACGATCACCGGTGACGACCTGATCAACTCCGTGTTCCGGGTCCAGGAGGGCGACGCGGTGTTCTCCCCGCGGCTCGCCGGGTTCGTCCTCGACGCGTTCGCGTCGACCGACGCGCCGCCCGTGGACGAGGACATGGACCGGCTGACCCAGCGCGAACGCGAGGTGCTGCGGCTGATCGCGCGGGGGTACGCGTACAAGGAGATCGCGAAGCAGCTGTTCATCTCCGTCAAGACGGTCGAGTCGCATGTGTCGGCGGTGCTGCGCAAGCTCCAGCTGTCGAACCGGCACGAGCTGACCCGCTGGGCCACCGCACGACGGCTCGTCTGACCGCTCGCGGCCCGACCGGGTCAGATGACGCGGGTGGCGCCCGCGAAGGGCATCTGGTCGACGGGGTCGAGCCGGACCGTGGAGCTGGGGTTGGGGGCGTGGATCATCTTGCCGTCCCCGACGTACAGCCCCACATGGCTGATGCCCGAGTAGAAGAACACCAGGTCTCCGGGGCGCAGTTCGTCCCGGCCCACCCGCCGCCCCGCGTCGATCTGCCCGTACGTGGTGCGCGGCAGCGACACCCCGGCCGCCCGGTACGCGGCCTGGGTGAGCCCCGAGCAGTCGAAGGCGTTCGGCCCGGTGGCCCCCCAGACGTACGGGCTCCCGACGGCCCGCCGGGCGAACGCGAGGACCGCCCCGGTCCGGGTACCGGTCGCCTCGGCCCCTCCGGCGGGCGGCTCCGGAGCGGGGGCGGGCGCCGGGGCCATGATCCGCGCGCGCTCCTCGGCCGTGACCCTGGCCAGCAGCCGCCGGGCCTCCTCCAGCTTCCCGGTCACCGTCCGCTTGTGGCGCCGGAGTTCGTCCTGACGGGCCACGAGCCCGGCCCGCTGATCCGCCGCCCGTCCCCGGAGCCTGCCCAGTTCGGCGGCGTCCCGGCGCACCTCCTCGACGGCCTGCGCCTGCCGGTCGCCGACCCGTTCGGCGAGGGCGGTGTCCGCCAGGTACTCGTCCGGCTCGGCCGACAGCGCGAGCCGCACCGCCGGGTCCAGCCCGCCCTCGCGGTACTCGGCCGTCGCGTACGACCCGAGGGCCCGGCGCGCGTCGTTCAGCTTCCCGGTACGGCGGGCGGCCTCGTCCTGGAGCCGCTCGTACGCCTCACCCGCCGCCTTCGTCTTCTCCTTGACCCCGTTGAACCGCTCGGTCGCGACCTCGGCCTCCTGGTACAGCCGGTCGACCTGATCCCTGACCTGCTCGGGGCTCACCTTGGGCGAGGCCTGGGCGGTGCTGTCCAGCGCCCCGGTGGTGGCCGCGGTGGTCGCGGTGGCGGCCCCGGCGAGCGCGAGCGTCAGGGCCCTGCGCAGGGCCGTGCCCCGCTGGGGTCGCTGTCGCGGTTTCCTGCGGTGCGCTGCCACGGCTCGGCGGGCCCTTCCCTCGGGTGCCCCGGCCGGAGGTCCGCCGGGTACTGGGGATGCACGCTAGAGCGTGGAGTGACGGGTCCGTCACCGATTGTACGGAGGTGTTCGTTCGGTACGGCTCCGCCGACCGGATACGACCGTCCGTACGGGGTTCCCGGACGCTTTCCGGTACGGGTGTGACCGATGTGACGTCAGGGGACGACGGCCGCCGTCCGAGGTGCTAAGGGGCCCCGAAAGTTAGGGTCACCTTCCCGGAATCCGCCCGGAAGGCCGCGCATAGAGTCCGCCGTATGGGCGTACTCATTCATGTCTTCGTCGGCCTCCACATCATCGGTATCGCCTCGCTGCTGGGGGGTTTCCTCACCCAGATGAAGGCGATGAGCGCGGGCACGGCCCGGTTCAACCCCGCGATGCTCCACGGCGCGCTGACCATGCTGGTCACCGGCGCGGTCCTGGTCGGCCTCAACCAGGCCGACGGCAACACCGTCGATCACCTCAAGATCGGGGTGAAGATGGCCCTCCTCGTCGTGATCCTCGGGCTCGTCTACGTCAAGCGGGACGAGGAGAAGGCGGAGAAAGCCCCCTTCGCCCTGGTCGGCGCCCTCACCACGGCCAACATCTTCATAGCGGTCCTCTGGACCTGAGCCCCCCGTCCGCGCACGCTTACGAGGTTCCCTGTGCCTGGCGTACTTGTCCCGGTGGGGGTCGCTCGTGGGGTGCGCAGTTCCCCGCGCCCCTGGGGTTCCACACCTGGTCCTACCTGTTCCCGTGCGGGTCGGACGGGGGTGCGCAGTTCCCCGCGCCCCTTTGGGGGCGCCCACCTGGGGCCGCCCTTCGGGTGCGGGACCACCCTCCTCGCGGACTCGCGCTGCTGCGGGAGGGGGTGGGCGGGAATCTCTGCTCGCAGACTCCGATGCTCTTCAGTCGGACCACGGAACGTCTTACCGAGCGTGTCGGATCGAGGACGGAGAATCCCGACCGGCACCGACCCGAAGAACAAACAGATGGCGCCCCAAAGGGGCGCGGGGAACTGCGCGAAACCACCGAGCGACGGCACAGGAACGAAGTACGCCCACCCGGACAGACCCAGAAGCGCAAGCGAAGGCGACCCGCGGGGAACTGCGCGAAACCACCGAGCGACGGCACAGGAAACAAGCGCGCCCAGCCGGACAGACCCAGAAGCGCAAGCGAAGGCGACCCGCGGGGAACCGCAAAAACGACGAGCGACGGCACAGCAACGGAGCACGTCCAGCCGGACAAGACCTGGGAAGCGCAAGCGAAGGCGCCCCGCTGTCAGTGCCGCGTCATAGACTCGGTAAGCGATGAGCAGCCTTTTCGACGAAAGCTACCTCGCGGGACTCCAGCCCCCGCACCCCGCAGGGGACGAGCACCCCCCGCCCCCCGAGGAGCACACCCCGGAGGAGATCCCCGCCGACCTGTTCGGCGGGAGATTCGACGCGCCCCCGCCCAGGGACGCGTACTACCGCGACGGCGCCCCGCGCCCCGTCGTGGACCCCGCGGCCCTCCTGGAGGGGCTGAACGACCAGCAGAGCGCGGCGGTCGTGCACGCCGGCTCCCCGCTGCTCATCGTCGCGGGCGCGGGCTCCGGCAAGACCCGCGTCCTCACGCACCGCATCGCCTACCTCCTCGCCGAGCGCGGCGCCCACCCCGGCCAGATCCTCGCGATCACCTTCACGAACAAGGCCGCGGGCGAGATGAAGGAGCGCGTCGAGCACCTCGTGGGCCCCCGCGCCCACGCGATGTGGGTCATGACCTTCCACAGCGCGTGCGTCCGCATCCTGCGCCGCGAGTCGAAGAAGCTCGGGTTCACCTCGTCGTTCTCGATCTACGACGCCGCCGACTCCAAGCGGCTGATGGCCCTGGTCTGCCGTGACCTGGACCTCGACCCCAAGCGGTTCCCGCCCAAGTCGTTCAGCGCGAAGGTCTCCAACCTGAAGAACGAGCTGATAGACGAGGAGGACTTCGCCGCCCAGGCGACGGAGGGCTTCGAGCGCACCCTGGCTCAGGCGTACGCGATGTACCAGTCGCGGCTGCGCGAGGCGAACGCCCTGGACTTCGACGACCTGATCATGACGACGGTCCATCTGCTGCGCGCCTTCCCGGACGTGGCCCAGCACTACCGCCGCCGCTTCCGGCACGTCCTGGTCGACGAGTACCAGGACACCAACCACGCCCAGTACGCCCTCGTCCGCGAGCTGGTCGGCTCCGCCGACGGCGGGCGCGCCGAGGACGAGCCGCCCGCCGAGCACGAGCTGCCCCCCGCGGAGCTCTGCGTCGTCGGTGACGCGGACCAGTCGATCTACGCCTTCCGCGGCGCGACCATCCGCAACATCCTCCAGTTCGAGGAGGACTACCCGGACGCGAAGACGATCCTGCTGGAGCAGAACTACCGCTCCACGCAGACCATCCTCAGCGCCGCGAACGCCGTCATCGAGCGCAACGCGAGCCGCCGCCCCAAGAACCTGTGGACGAACGCGGGCGCGGGCGCCACGATCACCGGCTACGTCGCCGACACCGAGCACGACGAGGCGCAGTTCGTCGCCGACGAGATCGACCGGCTCACCGACGCGGGCGACGCCAGGGCGGGCGACGTCGCCGTCTTCTACCGGACCAACGCCCAGTCCCGGGTCTTCGAAGAGATCTTCATCCGGGTCGGTCTGCCGTACAAGGTCGTCGGCGGGGTCCGCTTCTACGAGCGCAAGGAGGTCCGGGACGTCCTCGCGTATCTGCGGGTCCTCGCCAACCCGGAGGACTCCGTACCGCTGCGCCGCATCCTGAACGTCCCCAAGCGGGGCATCGGGGACCGTTCCGAGGCGATGATCGACGCCCTCGCGCAGCGCGAGAAGATCAGCTTCCCGCAGGCCCTGCGCCGGGTGGACGAGGCGTACGGCATGGCGGCGCGGTCCGTCAACGCCGTCAAGCGCTTCAACACCCTGATGGAGGAGCTGCACACCGTCGCCGAGTCCGGTGCCGGACCGGCCACGGTCCTGGAAGCCATACTGGAACGCACCGGTTATCTCGCCGAGTTGCAGTCCTCGACGGACCCGCAGGACGAGACCCGGATCGAGAACCTCCAGGAACTCGCCTCGGTCGCCCTGGAGTTCGAGCAGGAACGCGCCGCCGCACCGGGCCCGGACGAGACCCCTGACGCGGCGGGGACGACGGACACCCCTGACGCGGCGGGGACGACGGACACCCCTGACGCGGCGGGGACGACGGACACCCCTGACGCCCCGGGTACGCCGGGCGCGACCCAGGCCGCGGGCGCCCCCGGCGACGTCCCGGAGGACGCCGACGACGCGCCGCCGGCCACCGCGCCGGGCGGCACCCTCGCCGAGTTCCTGGAGAAGGTCGCCCTCGTCGCGGACTCCGACCAGATCCCCGACGAGGACGACGGTTCCGGCGTCATCACCCTGATGACCCTGCACACCGCGAAGGGCCTGGAGTTCCCGGTGGTGTTCCTCAGCGGTATGGAGGACGGCGTCTTCCCCCATATGCGGGCCCTCGGGCAGACCAAGGAGCTGGAGGAGGAGCGGCGGCTTGCGTACGTGGGCATCACCCGCGCGCGGGAGCGGCTGTACCTGACCCGTTCCACGCTACGCAGCGCCTGGGGCCAGCCCTCGTACAACCCGCCGTCACGGTTCCTGGAGGAGATCCCGGAGACCCATCTGCGCTGGAAGCGCAAGGGCGGCGCGGCACCGGCCGTCTCGGGTCCCGCCGCGGGGATCGCGGGTTCGCTGTCGTCGTCGCGCTCCCGGACGTCCGCGTCCGGCGCGTCCGGCTTCGCGACCCGCCGCGCGGGCGAGAAGCCCGTGGTGGCGCTGGCCATCGGTGACCGCGTGACGCACGACCAGTTCGGGCTGGGCACGGTCGTCGGGGTGACGGGCACGGGCCCGAAGGCCGAGGCGACCATCGACTTCGGCGACACCAAGCCGAAGCGGCTGCTGCTGCGCTACGCGCCGGTCGAGAAGCTGTAGCCCTGGGGCCCCGGTCAGGGCCAGGGTGGGGCCCCCGTTCAGGACAAAGGCGGGGCCCCTGCCCGGATGAGGACCAAAGGCCCGGACGGGACGGGGCCGGAGCAGGACGGCGTCCGGACGGGACCGGGGGTCCGGTCAGGTGGGTTCGAGGCCGTGGCTGCGGAGCCAGGCGAGCGGGTCGATCGCGGAGCCGCCGCCGGGGCGCACCTCGAAGTGCAGATGCGCGCCCGTGGAGTTGCCGGAGTCACCGGCGTAGGCGATCACATCGCCTGCCTTCACGGGTCCGTTGAGGATCGAGTACCGCGACAGATGGCAGTACCAGGTCTCCGTGCCGTCCTTGGCCGTCACGATGGCCATGTTCCCGTACGCGGGGTTGATCTGGGTCCGCACGGTGCCGTCGGTCGCGGCCATCACGGGCGCGCCGTACGCGACGGGGAAGTCGATGCCGGTGTGCGAGGACATCCAGTTGATGCCCGCCTGGCCGTAGTAGGCGCTGAGCCCCCGCTGATGCACCGGGAGCGCGAACTTCGGCCGCAGCCGCTCCTTGCGGGCGGCCTCCTCGACGGCCTTCTTGCGGTCGACCTCCTGCTGCGCCTTGAGGTCGATGCGTTCCTGCGTCCGGCTGGCGCGGTCCGCGAAGTCACCGGCGTCGGCGGAGAGCCCGGCGATCTGGGTGTCCAGCTTGCTGTTCGCGACGGACGGCTTCACGGGCGTCACCTCGGGGGCGGCCGTGGCGGTGTCCTGGGTGTCGGAGTCACCGGTCATGCCCACGGACGCGGCGGCGATCCCGGCGACACCCATCACACACGCGGACGGCACCGCGACGGTCAGCAGCGCGGACCGCTTGGCGGGGCGGCGGCGGGACCGGGAGCGCGGGGCGGGCGCGGCGGCGCGGCGGGAGAGGACGACATGCTCGTCGTCGGGGAGGGCGTCGTCGCCCAAGTCGTTGTCCGGTAGCGGGAGTTCAAGGTCCAGCGCGGGGAGTTCACCGGTGTCGTCGGTGACGGTGATCTCGGGGAGGACGCCGGTCGTCCCGGTGCCGGACTCCTCGTACGCGGTTTGGCCGGGGTACTCGGGGTACTCGGTGTGCGACCGCTGTCCGGCGTAGGTGTCGTGCTGGGGGTACTCGGCGGAGTACGGGTCCTGCTCGGCGTAGGGCGTCCGTTCAGGTTCGGCGTACGACTCCTGCTCCGGGTAGCCCGGGGTGTGGTGCGCGGACTCGTCGCCGTCGGTGTTCCACGCGGTGGCGTCGTACGCGCCGGAGTCGAACCGCTGGGCCCCGGTGTCCACGGCGGCGAACCCGCCGGTGTCGTACGCGCCGGTCCCGAACCCGTTCGTCCCGCGGGAGTCGATGGAGAAGCCGTTGGTGTCGAAGCCGCCGGTGTCGAAGGCGCCGGTCCGGAAGCTGCCGGTGTCGAAGCCGCCCGTGTCCAGGTTCTGGGCCTCGAACGACCGGGTGTCGTACGTCGTACCGGTGAACTGCTGGGTCTCCCACTGACCGGTGCCCGTGTCCCCGGCGGGCGGTGACTGCTCCGCGATGCCGCCGGGCTGCTGGTAACCGGAGGTGTCCCAGCCGTCGGTGGTGGCGTAGGCGCCGGTGTCGTACCCGTTGTCCTGCTGGGCGTACGGGTCGGGGGTCAGCGTCCCGTGGGTGCCGGTCGCCCCGACCACCGCCCACTGCCCGGAGTCGTATCCGCCGCTCGACATGTCCCCGAAGAGCGGGTCCGTCTCGAAGCTGCCGGTGGACGTCGTGGCGAACGAGCCGGTGGAGTAGCCGTCGTATCCCGTGTAACCGCTGTGCGTGCCCTGGTCGTACGACACGAAAGGTACTGAAGCCCCGTCCGGGGACGGTGCGGGAGGAGACGCGGTCCCCGCCGGGTGACGGTCGTTCACCAAGCTTCTCTTTCGCCTCGGAAGCAGGAGCTGGGTCTGGGACCTGACGGCGACGCCGCTGAAGGAGCGGGCCCAGTGGGGGGCGGAGCAAGTGCGGCGACTGTACCCGGCGGTATGCGGGCGGGACAATCTTCGGCAGGTTCCCTGTGCGCGGGAAAAGGGCATTCGGCCGTCTTTCGGCGGAGGCTCGACGGAGCTTTGGCCCTGTGTTCGAGTGGCGTTCGAACGGGGTTCGCGGCGGCGGCGCGGGACTTCGTGCGGGTCGCCCCGGGGGCGCGTGGGAGCAGAACCGGTGCTGGAGGGGTGCGCGGGGGGCGCTCGCGGGTTGCCCGGGGCGGGCGAACGGCCTGCGCGCGGGTCACGCCACGGTCAGTCCACCGTCGCGGTTGCCGGAAGCGGGTGTGATCTCGGTTACATCGGCGCCGGGTGTGCTGCCGGGGGAGTCGGCCGCGCCGGAGGCCGCCGTACGGTCCGCTTCCTCATGTTCCTCCCGCTGTCCCGTGCGTCCCTCCTGGCCGTCACCGTCGAGTGCGGCGCGGATACCGGCCGTCACCGCCGGGTGCACGGGCAGGGCGAGATGGCCGATGCCGGTGACCGCGATGTTCCGGGCGCGTAGGTCCGGGTGGTCCAGGCAGGCCGTCTCCAGCGGGGCCATCACCTGGTCCAGATCGCTCCAGAAGCTCACGAAGCGGGTCCGGCAGCCGGGCGCGGGAAGCGCCAGCTCCGCGATCACGTCGGACTCGGGCCGCATCTGCCGTACGACCGGATGGACGTCCATCAGGGGCACCGCCCGCGTCCCCGAGTGCGGTGTGCCGAGCGTGACCAGCGTCCGTATCCGGGCGTCACCGCCGAGACGCTGTACGTAGTACCGGCCGATGAGCCCGCCGAGACTGTGCCCGACGAGGTCCACCCGTGGCTGCCCCGAGCGCTCGCACAACTCCTCGACGTACCGGCCCAGCACCTCGGCCGCCGTCCGGATGTCGCAGGTCAGCGGGGAGTGGTTGAGCGCCTCGACCCGTCTCCCGTGCCGCCCGAGCACCCGGCGCAGCAGCACGAACACGGAACGGTTGTCGACGAAGCCGTGCAGGAGCACCACCGGGGGAGCGGTGTCCGGCCGGGGCGGCTTCGGTGGGGGGCCGTCGTCGTACGACTGCGGGGGCGCGGGGATCGCCGTGGCCGTGGGCGGGTTCGGGGGCGGGTCCGCGGTCGGGGTGGCCGCCGTACCGGCCGCGACGGCCCGGAGGGTGTGCCGCTCCTGGGTGATGCCCGAGGGGTAGAGCAGCAGATGCCCGGCGAGCACCGCGGCCTCCAGCGCGGTCGCCTTGAGCAGTGCGGTCGACGCCCCGGCGATCCGCCTCGGGGCCAGGCCGTCACGGAGGGTGGTCAGCGGCTCGGGCAGCGGCAGCCGCAGCAACGACAGCGGCAGCAGGGACAGCGGCAGGGAACGGCTCAGCGGCAAGGACCGCGCCACGGACAGCGGGAGCGGCAGCGCCGGCAGCGCCGTCAGGAACGACGGCGGCCAGGGCGGTGACAACGGCAGTGACAGACGCACGGGCAGGGTCAGGGGTCCTACCTTGGTCACCTTCATCGGCCGACCTCCCGTCGGCACACCGGGACCACGTCGTCCTCGGGGCGCCCTAGGGCCTCACGCCCGCTCCTCGGCGGGCCCCTGGCGGGGTCGCCCCGGCGCGGGACGCGGTGAACTGTCCCACGATGTGATTTCCCCCTCGGTCGGCTCCGCGAAACTGCCGGGCCGCGGACGCCCGGGATAACGTTCGTTCACTCACCGGGCCGTCGGGCCGGGACACCTGCCCCGATCGGGCACGGGCTCACCGGCGGCCGTGCGGCGGGTCACCGTGGGTACATGCCCCTCGGGCGGGTTCGTCTTGTGCGTACTTGGAGGCAGTGATGGGTGTGGCAGCCGGGCCGATCCGTGTGGTGGTCGCCAAGCCGGGGCTCGACGGTCATGACCGCGGGGCGAAGGTGATCGCGCGGGCCCTGCGGGACGCCGGTATGGAGGTCATCTACACCGGGCTGCACCAGACCCCGGAGCAGGTCGTCGCCACGGCGATCCAGGAGGACGCCGACGCGATCGGGATGTCCATCCTCTCGGGCGCCCACAACACGCTGTTCGCGCGCGTGATCGAGCTGCTCAAGGAACGCGACGCGGAGGACATCAAGGTGTTCGGGGGCGGGATCATCCCCGAGGCGGACATCGCGCCGCTGAAGGAGTTGGGGGTGGCCGAGATCTTCACGCCCGGGGCGACGACCACGGCGATCGTGGACTGGGTCCGGGCGAACGTTCGCGGCCCGGTCGACCGGGCGGAGCCCTCCGGGGCGTGAGGTCCGCCTTTCGCTTGCGCGTTCTGGGTCCGTCCGGCCTGGCGCACTCCGTTGCTGTGCGGGTCGCCTTCGCTTGCGCTTTCGAGGTCTGTCCGGCGGGGCGTACTCCGTTCCTGTGCCGTCGCTCGTGGGGTGCGCAGTTCCTCGCGCCCCTGTGGTTTCTTGTGCTGGGCGTACTTCGTTGCTGTGCCGTCGTCCGTGGGTTTCGCGCAGTTCCCCGCGCCCCTTTGGGGCGCACCCGGCCGGTTCTTCGGGTCGGTGCCGGTCGGGATTCTCCGTCCTCGATCCGACACGCTCGGTACGACGCCCCCTTACCCGACTGAAGAGCATCGGAGTCTGCGAGCAGAGATTCCCGCCCACCCCCTTTCGCAGCAGCGCGACTCCGCGAGGAGGGTGGTTGAACCCCGGCCCCGCTTGCTGACAGCCCGCAGCCTGATCGACAGCCCCAGGCGGGCGCCCCCAAAGGGGCGCGGGGAACTGCGCGAGCAACCAAGGGCCATCCGCAGCCGAACGGGAACCGGAAGGGGCGCGACCTCAGGGGCGCGGGGAACTGCGCAAAAACGAGGGCGGACCCGCACCCGAAGGGCGACCGAAATAGGGCAGCATCCAGGGGCGCGGGGAACTGCGCACCCCACGAGCGACCTGTGCGGGAGAACAAGTACGCCCAGCACAGGAAACCCGGAAGCGCGAGCGAAGGCGACCTGCGGGGAACTGCGCAAAAACGAGGGCAGACCCGCACCCGAAGGGCGACCGAAAGAGGGCAGCATCCAGGGGCGCGGGGAACTGCGCACCCACGAACGACCCGTGCGGGAACAAGTACGCCCCGCCCAGGGAACCCGGGGGCGCAAGCGAAGGCGACCCGCTCAGGGAGTGAGTTCCTGGAGCATCGCCGCGCGCAGCCGCAACGTACCCAGCAACCGCTGGAACGACTCCGCCCAGTACCCCCCGGCCCCGGGCGCCGCATGCTCGGACTCCACCGGCGTCGCCGTGAGCCCCTCCAGCCGCTCGCCCTCCGCAGGATCAAGGCACCGCTCGGCCAGCCCCATCACCCCGCTGAAGCTCCACGGATAACTCCCCGCGTCCCGCGCGATGTTCAGCGCGTCGACGACGGCCCGCCCCAGCCCCGCCGCCCACGGCACCCCGCACCCCCCGAGCAGCTGGAACGCCTCCGACAGCCCGTGCGCCGCGATGAACCCGGCGACCCAGTCGGCCCGTTCCGCAGGTGGCAGCGCGCCCAGCAGCTTCGCCCGTTCCGCCAGGGACACCGCCCCCGGCCCGCCCGCGTCCGGTGACGCGGGCGCCCCGAGCAGCGCCCGCGACCACTCCGCGTCCCGCTGCCGAACCGCCGCCCGGCACCACGCCGCGTGCAGTTCCCCGCGCCAGTCGTCCACGACCGCGAGCGCGACGGCCTCCCGCGCGTCCGCGACACCGAGGCGCCCCGGCCAGACCCTCAATGGCGCGGCCTCCACCAACTGGCCCAGCCACCAGGACCGTTCGCCCCGGCCCGGCGGAGGATTCGGCGTGACCCCGTCCCGTTCCATCGCCGGGTCGCACTCGTGCGGTGCCTCGACCACGACCGTCGGGACCGGCCGCATCCGGTCCAGCGCCACACAGGCCACCGCGCGTGCCGCCATCCGCCCGGCCAGCGCCGACGACGGCAGGGCCGAGAGGAGTTCGGCGGCGGTGGCCCGGACATTGCGGCTGCGGTCGGCCAGCGCGGCCTCCAGGAACTCCTCGTCGTCCGGCCCCAACCCCGTACGGAACGAGTCAAGGAACATCAGCCGGTCCTCCGCCCGCTCCGTCGGCCAGGTCGCCCCCAGCAGGGCCCGGCCGGCCGCCGGGTCATGGACGCGCACCGCGTCCAGCAACGCCGTCCGCTCCGCGAACAGACCCTCCTGCCAGAGCCGGGCCACCGCCCGCTGATCGTCGGGCGCGGGCAGCGCGCCCCCCGCGCCCGGACCCGCCCGCAGCGCGAACCGCCACTCCGGGTTGAGCCCCGCCAGCCACCGGGCACGGGGTCCCGCGTACACCAGGACGGCCGGACGCAGATCGCTGCGGCCACGGGCCGCGTCCAGCAGGGCGGGGAGTTGCTCCGGCGGCGCCGCGTACCCCCGGGAGTTGGCGGCGGCGAGCCACTGCGGAAGGAGTTCCCGCAGGTCGGGCGTGGTGGCCCGGCGGGATGTCCCGCCGGGTGCCCGTGGCTGCTCCCGGAGCAGCGAGGCCAGCCGGGCCGCCGCGGCGGCCGGGGTGGGGGGCCGGGGGTCCGGCGGCGCGGGCACCGGACGTTCCGGCTCCGGTCCGGGCGTCAGCCCCGCACGGCGCCGCACGGTGTGCCTCGCCGCCATGTCCAGCAGCTCCGACGGACCCTCCCCGCCGGACGGCACGGCCCGCCGCCCCGTACCGAGCAACGCGGCGACGACCAGCTCGTCCCACTCACCACTCATCCCGACCCCGCCTTTCCTTCCAGACCCACCGGACAAAACACCTGCGCGGCCTCGTACCGCCGCATTCCGTCGGGCATGTGGGCGCACGGGGGTACGGAGACGTACCCGCACCAGAGGCGCACCCGCGCCACGGACCGCACCCACGACCGCCCGGCCGCCACACTCACCCGGCCCCGGCCGCCCACGGCGAACCGCCCCGGACACCGAAGAGCCGTACCCGACGCCCCGTCACCGGGCAGGGGGAACCGCCCTCACGGCAACCGGGAGCCGAGGCCCGGGACGGCGGCTACCGACGTTCGCTGCTGCTGCTGCTGCTGCTGCTGCTGCCGCCGCTGTCGCTGCCGCTGTCGCTGTCGCGACCGGGCTCCGTACCCGTACCCGCGTGCCCACCGGCCGGACCCGCCGGGCCTCGGACCAGCCCACCGGACCGAGCTCACCCACCAGCCGAACGGACTCACCGGACCCGGCGAACTCACCGGCCCACCAGGCCCACCGAACTCACCAGCCGAACGGAGACTCCCCGAACCCAACAGCTCCCCGGACCCACCCGCCCGCCGCCGTACTCATACGAGGGGGACGAGTCCGCCCTCCGGGGCCCAGACCGCCAAGGGGCGGAAGCCCTCGAAGCCCAGTTCCCCGAAGACCGTGACGTCCGCGCCGCCGGACACCGAGACCAGCCGCCACAGCCCGGGGGACCGCTGGAACGCCGAGGTCAGCGGCAGCGCGCCGCCCCCGGCCGGGCCGAGCAGCGACCAGCCGGCCCCGGAGCCCGCCGGTCTCACCCCCGAGACCGTCACGGGACAGCTCTCCAGCCAGGGATCGGCCGCCACCGCGCCCCCGTACCCCGCGACCGCCTCCGCGACCCCGACCCCCGCCGGCCGGACCGGGCACGGCCCCGGGTCGAGCGCGGCGCCGGTCAGCTCCACCCGGGACTGCCCCGCCCCCGGGTACCACACCGCCTCCGCGTCCACCGTGGAGCCGGCGGGGAACGACACCTCCGGGGCGCGGCCCGCCGCCCCGTACGAGAGCACCAGGCCCGTCCGCCCGGACTCCGTGCCGTGCACCCAGATACGGCGGGTCGTCAGACCGGCGTCCGGGGTGTCGTACGACGCGAGCACCAGCCAGCGGTCCCGCGAGGGCGGGCCCACGGGCGGCGACGGCAGCCCGACCCGGGTGCGTACCGTCGCGGCGAGGGGTGCCGGGAGGGTGTCCCGGTGGAGCCAGCCCCGCGCCAGCAGATGCAGCAGCGCGCACTCCTCCAGCACCCGTACCGGCCACCCCGGCCCCGACCCGGTGAGCGCCCCCAGCTCCCGGGCCCGCGCGGCCAGCCCCGGCGCCTGCGCGTCGACCATCCGCGCCGCCGTCTCCTCCCACACCGCCCGCCCCTCCCGTTCCACCGCGGCGAGACCGCCGCGCATCAGATCCGCGAGCCGCCGCTCCAGCTCCAGCGCCCCCGCCGTCACCCGCTCGGCGCGCCGCTCCGCCCGGCGCCGCGCCGCCTCCGGATCGGCGGGCGCACCCGCCGGTGCCAAGGCGGCGTCCGCGGGCCGCCCGGCCCGGCCGCCCAGCCACCGCCCCGCCCAGTCCGGCGGCGCCCCCGGCGCCACCGGGCCCTGGGGCAGCGACCACAGCGTGAGCAGGCCGAGCGCGTGCTTGCAGGGCACCTTGCGGCTCACACAGTCACAGCTGTACGCCGGGCCCGCCGGGTCCCGCAGATCCACCACCGTCCGGTACGGAGCGGCGCCGCCGCCCTTGCACAGCCCCCACAACGCGGGACCGGCCGCGGCCGGTGCCCCGTCCGAACAGCCCGTGCCCGACCACGGCCCGGCCGTGCCGAGCTCGGCCGCCGCCTCGCGTGACGCCGCGTCAGGCGCCATTGCCAGCACCCGCTCCGACGTCCAGCGCACCCCCTGCTGAGTCATGCCCCGAAGGTAGGCCCTGCCACTGACAACGCGGTCCGACCTGCGCGAACTCCCGCGCCAGGGCCGATTGTCAGTGGTGTGGTGCACCGTGGACACCGGATCAGAACCGGCCCAGCTGGAGGGGGATCGCTCCATGTCCGCGCCCATCACGCCACTCGTCGAACCCGTCGTTCCCGTCCCGTCCACCGCGCCCGCGGCGTCCGCCGAGGTGCTGCGTCCGCACGCGGAGGAGGCCTTCGCCGGGGAACTCGCCGCGCTGGCCGCGCAGGACGACCGCCCGCGCCCCGAGCGCTGGAGGATGTCGCCGTGGGCCGTGGCGACGTACCTGCTCGGCGGAACCCTCCCCGACGGCACCGTCATCACCCCCAAGTACGTGGGCCCGCGCCGGATCGTCGAGGTCGCCGTCACCACCCTCGCCACCGACCGGGCGCTGCTGCTCCTCGGGGTCCCCGGCACGGCGAAGACCTGGGTGTCCGAGCATCTGGCCGCGGCCGTCAGCGGGGACTCGACGCTGCTCGTGCAGGGCACCGCGGGCACCCCGGAGGAAGCCGTCCGCTACGGCTGGAACTACGCGCGGCTGCTCGCCCACGGCCCCAGCCGCGAGGCGCTCGTCCCCAGCCCCGTGATGCGCGCCATGGCCCAGGGCATGACGGCCCGGGTCGAGGAGCTGACGCGGATGCCGGCCGACGTCCAGGACTCCCTGATCACGATCCTCTCGGAGAAGACACTCCCCGTCCCCGAGCTGGGCGAGGAGACCCAGGCCGTCCGGGGGTTCAACCTCATCGCCACGGCCAACGACCGCGACCGCGGGGTGAACGACCTCTCCAGCGCCCTGCGCCGCCGCTTCAACACCGTCGTGCTGCCGCTGCCGGAGAGCGCCGACGCCGAGGTCGGGATCGTCGCGCGCCGGGTCGGCCAGCTCGGCCGCTCGCTCGACCTGCCCGCCGCGCCCGGCGGGATCGAGGAGATCCGCCGGGTCGTCACGGTCTTCCGGGAGCTGCGCGGCGGTGTCACCGCCGACGGCCGTACGAAGGTGAAGTCCCCGAGCGGCACGCTGTCGACCGCCGAGGCGATCTCCGTCGTCACCCAGGGCCTCGCCCTCGCCGCCCACTTCGGGGACGGGGTGCTGCGGCCCGCCGACATCGCCGCGGGCCTCCTCGGCGCCGTCGTCCGCGACCCGGCCGCCGACGGGGTCGTCTGGCAGGAGTACCTGGAGACCGTGGTCCGCGAGCGGGACGGCTGGCAGGACCTCTACCGCGCCTGCCGTGAGGTGGCCGCGTGACCCAGCGGCCCCCGGGACCCCCGGCGCCCGGCCCGGGGCCGTTGCTCCTGGGCGTCAGGCACCACGGTCCGGGCTCCGCCCGGGGGGTGGCGGCGGCGCTCGCTGCGGCCCGCCCGGCCGCCGTGCTCATCGAGGGCCCGCCCGAGGCCGACGCGCTGCTGGCGCTCGCCGCCGATCCGGCGATGCGCCCGCCGGTGGCGCTGCTGGCCCATGTGACGGACGAGCCGGGCCGCTCCGCGTTCTGGCCGCTCGCCGACTTCTCACCGGAGTGGGTCGCCCTGCGCTGGGCCCTGCGGCACGGCGTACCCGTGCGGTTCATCGACCTCCCGGCCGCCCACTCGCTGGCCCGGCCCGTCCCGGCGGAGCCCGAGCACCCGCGCGCGGACACCGAAGGGGACGTACCGGTGCGCACGGATCCGCTGGCGGTGCTCGCGCGGACCGCCGGGTACGACGACGCGGAACGCTGGTGGGAGGACGTCGTCGAGCACCGCCGCGCGGCGGACGCCGACCCGTACGCCCCGTTCGAGGCGCTGGCGGAGGCCATGACGGCCCTGCGGGAGACCGAGGACGAGGCCGCCGGGAGGGAAGGGGACGGGGAGGAGGAGCGGGACCTGACCCGTGAGGCGTACATGCGGTTGGCGGTCCGGGCCGCGCGGCGCGAGTTCGGGGACGGCGTGGCCGTGGTCTGCGGCGCCTGGCACGTACCCGCGTTGCGGCGGCGGGTCACGGTGGCCGCCGACCGTGCCCGGCTGAAGGGCCTGCCGAAGGCCAGGGTGGAGATCACCTGGGTGCCGTGGACGAACCGGCGGCTGGCCCGCGCGGGCGGCTACGGCGCGGGCATCGAGTCCCCCGGCTGGTACGGGCATCTGTTCCGGGCCGCCGACCGCCCCGTCGAGCGCTGGCTGACGAAGGTCGCCGGGCTGCTGCGCGAGGACGGCAGGCTCGTGTCGCCCGCGCATGTCATCGAGGCGGTCCGGCTCGCGGACACCCTCGCCGCGCTGCGCGGCCGTCCGCTGCCCGGCCTCACCGAGACGCAGGACGCGGTCCGCGCGGTGATGTGCGACGGCTCGGAGGTGCCGCTCGCCCTGATACGGGACCGCCTCGTGGTCGGGGACGCGCTGGGCGAGGTACCGGACACGGCCCCCGCCGTGCCGTTGCAGCGGGACCTCACGCGGCTCCAGCGCGGACTGCGGCTCAAGCCGGAGGCGGCGGAGCGGGAGCGGGAGTTCGATCTGCGCAAGGACACCGACAGCGCGCGCAGCGGACTGCTGCACCGGCTGCGGCTGCTCGGCGTGGACTGGGGCGAGCCGTCGCCCGGCCGGATGGGCACGGGCACCTTCCGGGAGAAGTGGACCCTGCGATGGGACCCGGAGCTGTCGGTACGCGTCGCGGAGGCGGGCGTCTGGGGCACCACCGTGCTCGGCGCGGCCACGGCCAAGGCGTCGGCGGACGCCGTGTCGGCGCGGTCGCTCGCGGAGGTCACCGCGCTGGCCGAGCGGTGTCTGCTCGCCGGTCTCGCGGACGCGCTGCCGGTCGTGATGCGCGTCCTCGCGGACCGGGCCGCCCTCGGCACGGACGTCGGACAGCTCGCCCAGGCACTCCCCGCCCTGGTGCGCTCGGTGCGCTACGGCGACGTACGGGGCACGGACACCGCGGCTCTCACGGAGGTCGCGGCGGGTCTCGCGGCGCGGGTCTTCGTGGGCCTGCCGCCCGCGTGCGGCTCGCTGGACGACGAGGCGGCGGCCGTGATGCGCGGCCGTCTGGACGCGGTGCACGGCGCGGTGGGACTGCTCGCCGAGACCCTGGAGACCTCAGCCGAGGGGCGCGGGAAGGACCTGCGGGCCCGCTGGTACGGGGTACTCGGCACCCTCGCCGCGCGGGACACCGTCCCCGGCGGCATCCAGGGGCGGGCCGCGCGGATCCTGCTGGACGACGGGGAACTGCCCGAGGAGCGGGCCGCCCTGCTGATGGGCCTCGCCCTGTCGCCCGGCACCGGGCCCCGCGAGGCGGCGGCCTGGATCGACGGCTTCGTCGGCGGCGGCTCCGGCGGCGGGATGCTCCTCGTCCATGACGAGCGACTGCTGGCACTGGTCGACGGCTGGCTCCGGACGGTGCCGCCCGACGCGTTCACAGATGTGCTGCCGCTGCTGCGGCGCACGTTCTCGGTGTTCGACCCCGGGGTCCGGCGCACCCTCGGCGAACTCGTCGGCAGACCCGGCTCCCCGGGCTCCGCGCCCGGCAGGACCGGCACCCCGCCGACCGGCTTCGGCCCCGGAGCGGACCCGGTCCGCGCGGACGCCGCCCTCCCGGTCCTGGCCCTGCTGCTGGGCGCCCCGGCCCCCGCGACCGGCACCCCCCGACCCGAGGAGGCCCCCGTATGACCCCGCGAGCGACAACCCCGACCGCCCCGGCGGACGACGAGCGGCTGCGGCGCTGGCGGCTGGTCCTCGGCGGCGACGCGGCCGACGGCACGGGCCGGGCCCTGACCGGACGGGACGCCGCGATCGACGCGGCCCTCGGCGCGCTGTACGGGCGCCCCGACGGCGATGGACGCGACCGGTCCGGCGGGCTCGGGGCGTCCGCGCCGTCCGTGGCGCGCTGGCTCGGTGACATCCGGACGTACTTCCCGTCCTCGGTGGTCCAGGTGATGCAGCGGGACGCCATCGACCGGCTCGGGCTGTCCGCGCTGCTCCTCGAACCGGAGATGCTCCAGGCCGTCGAGGCGGACATCCATCTGGTGGGCACCCTGCTGTCGCTGAACGAGGCCATGCCCGAGGCCACCCGGGAGACGGCCCGCGCGGTGGTGCGCAAGGTCGTGGACGACCTGGAGCGGCGGCTCGCGTCCCGGACCCGGGCCGTGATCGGCGGCGCCCTGGACCGGAGCGCCCGGGTGCGGCGGCCCCGCCACCAGGACATCGACTGGAACCGCACCATCGCCGCGAACCTCAAGAACTATCTGCCCGAGCACCGCACCGTCGTGCCGGAGCGGCTCGTCGGGTACGGGCGGGGGGCCCGGGCCGCCGGGAAGGACGTGATCCTCTGCGTCGACCAGTCGGGGTCCATGGCGGCGTCCGTGGTGTACGCCTCGGTGTTCGGGGCGGTGCTGGCGTCGATGCGGGCGGTGTCCACCCGGCTCGTCGTCTTCGACACGGCCGTGGTCGACCTGACCGACGCGCTCGACGATCCGGTGGACGTGCTGTTCGGCACGAAGCTGGGCGGGGGGACGGACATCAACCGGGCCCTCGCGTACTGCCGGGGGCGGATCACCCGGCCGGCCGACACGGTCCTCGTACTGATCTCGGATCTGTACGAGGGGGGCATCCGGGACGGGATGCTGAAGCAGGTCGCGGCGATGCGGGGCGCCGGGGTGCAGGTCGTGGTGCTGCTGGCGCTGTCGGACGAGGGGACGCCCGCGTACGACCGTGAGCACGCGGCGGCACTGGCTGCGCTGGGCGTCCCCGCGTTCGCGTGCACCCCCGACCTCTTCCCCGAGGTCATGGCCGCAGCAATAGAACGCCGCCCCGTCCCCACCCCACCCCCCGCCTGACCGGCGCCTGGGTTCCCCCCGGGGTTCCCCACCTGGCCGTACTCGTCCCTGTACGGGTACGGCCGTGGGTGCGCAGTTCCCCGCAGGTCGCCTTCGCTCACGCCCCCGGGGTTCCCCACCTGGCCGTACTTGTCCCCGTGCGGGCCGTTCGTGGGTGCGCAGTTCCCCGCGCCCCTGGATGCTGCCCCTTCGGGCTTGTTCGTCGGGTGCGGGTGCGCCCTCGTCTTTTGCGCAGTTCCCCGCGCCCCTTCGGGGGCGCCCCCTGCGGTTCCTGTTCGGGTGCGGGCCGGTCCTCGTCTTCGCGCAGTTCCCCGCGCCCCTGAGGTCGCGCCCCTTCCGGTTCCCGTTCGGCTGCGGATAGCCCTTGGTTGCTCGCGCAGTTCACCGCGCCCCTGGATGCTGCCCCCTTGCGGTCGCCCTTCGGGTGCGGGGGCTTTGCTTGCGGAAGCCCCCTCCTCGCGCAGTCGCTCGGCTGCGGGAGGGGGTGGGCGGGAATCTCTGCTCGCAGACTCCGATGCTCTTCAGTAGCTCCGCTGGACGTCGTACCGAGCGTGTCGGATCGAGGACGGAGAATCCCGACCGGCACCGACCCGAAGAACCGACCGAACGCGCCCCAAAGGGGCGCGGGGAACTGCGCGAACCCACCGAGCGACGGCACAGGAACGGAGTACGTCCCGCCGGACAGACCTACGAAGCGCAAGCGAAGGCGACCCGTACCCACCGGGCCGACGGCACGGGACCAGGCCGGGACCAGGGCGGGACCAGGCCGGGACCAGGGCGGGACCAGGCCCGGAACCCCGTGGGCCCGACCGAGGCAGGACCGCCCACGGCCCCCGGGCCCGACGAGCTGTGAGAGTTATCACCGCCCCCACAACCACCCGGATTTAGGGTCCCCCGCCCGGCGGGGATAACCTGCGAGACGGACATGCCGCGTGCCCGGCCACCGTGCGCGCCTCCCTAGTGACAGCGGAGTCACGTTGCCCGTCGCGGCACGCCCACGCAGACAACGAACCGCGAGATCACGATAGGGACGGACGCGCGTGGACCTGTTCGAGTACCAGGCGAGGGACCTCTTCGCCAAGCACGGTGTACCGGTGCTGGCCGGTGAAGTCATCGACACGCCTGAAGCGGCCCGCGCGGCAACGGAGCGTATGGGCGGCAAGTCGGTCGTCAAGGCGCAGGTGAAGGTCGGCGGCCGGGGCAAGGCGGGCGGCGTCAAGCTCGCCGCCACCCCGGACGAGGCCGTCGCCCGCGCGACGGACATCCTCGGGATGGACATCAAGGGCCACACGGTCAACAAGGTGATGATCGCCGAGACCGCGCCCGAGATCGACGAGGAGTACTACGTCTCGTACCTCCTCGACCGCACCAACCGCACCTTCCTCGCGATGGCGTCGGTCCAGGGCGGTATGGACATCGAGGAGGTCGCGGAGAAGACCCCCGAGGCCCTCGCGAAGGTGCCCGTCGACGCCAACCAGGGGGTCACCCTGGAGAAGGCCCGCGAGATCGTCGCCCAGGCGAAGTTCCCGGAGGCCGTCGCCGAGCAGGTCGCCGAGATCCTGGTGACGCTGTGGGACACCTTCAAGGCCGAGGACGCGCTCCTGGTCGAGGTCAACCCGCTGGCCAAGGTCGCCGACGGCCGGGTCATCGCCCTCGACGGCAAGGTCTCCCTCGACGCGAACGCCGAGTTCCGCCAGCCGGAGCACGCCGCGCTGGAGGACAAGGCCGCGGCGGACCCGCTGGAGGCCGCGGCCAAGGCGAAGAACCTCAACTACGTCAAGCTGAACGGCGAGGTCGGCATCATCGGCAACGGCGCGGGGCTCGTCATGAGCACCCTCGACGTCGTCGCGTACGCCGGTGAGAACCACGGGGGCGTCAAGCCCGCGAACTTCCTCGACATCGGCGGCGGTGCCTCCGCCCAGGTCATGGCCAACGGCCTGGAGATCATCCTGGGCGACCCGGACGTCAGGTCCGTCTTCGTCAACGTCTTCGGTGGCATCACCGCGTGCGACGAGGTCGCCAACGGCATCGTGCAGGCCCTTCAGCTCCTGAAGGACAAGGGCGAAGAGGTCACCAAGCCGCTGGTGGTGCGCCTCGACGGCAACAACGCGGAGCTGGGTCGCAAGATCCTGTCGGACGCGAACCACCCGCTCGTGCAGCGCGTGGACACCATGGACGGCGCGGCCGACAAGGCCGCCCAGCTCGCGGCTGCGAAGTAAGGGACGAGGTCACAGACACACCATGGCTATCTTCCTCACCAAGGACAGCAAGGTCATCGTCCAGGGCATGACCGGTGCCACGGGCATGAAGCACACCCGCCTCATGCTCGGCGACGGCACCAACGTCGTCGGCGGGGTGAACCCGCGCAAGGCGGGCACCACGGTCGACTTCGACGGCACCGAGATCCCGGTCTTCGGCTCCGTCCAGGACGCCATCGACAAGACCGGCGCCGACGTCACCGTCATCTTCGTCCCGGAGAAGTTCACCAAGGACGCGGTGGTCGAGGCGATCGACGCCGGGATCCCGCTCGCCGTGGTGATCACCGAGGGCATCGCCGTGCACGACTCGGCGGCGTTCTGGGCCTACGCGGTCGAGAAGGGCAACAAGACCCGGATCATCGGCCCGAACTGCCCCGGCATCATCACCCCGGGCCAGTCGAACGTCGGCATCATCCCCGGTGACATCACCAAGCCGGGCCGGATCGGCCTGGTCTCGAAGTCCGGCACGCTGACGTACCAGATGATGTACGAGCTGCGTGACATCGGCTTCACGACCGCCGTCGGCATCGGTGGCGACCCGATCATCGGGACCACGCACATCGACGCCCTGGCCGCGTTCCAGGACGACCCCGACACCGAGCTGATCGTGATGATCGGCGAGATCGGCGGCGACGCCGAGGAGCGTGCGGCGGACTTCATCAAGGCGAACGTCACGAAGCCGGTCGTCGGCTACGTGGCCGGGTTCACCGCCCCCGAGGGCAAGACGATGGGCCACGCCGGCGCCATCGTCTCCGGCTCCTCCGGGACGGCCCAGGCCAAGAAGGAGGCCCTGGAGGCCGCCGGGGTCAAGGTCGGCAAGACGCCGACCGAGACGGCCACCCTCGCGCGGGAGCTGCTCAAGTAGTCCCCACGCGTCAGCGAACGGCCGGTGGGCCCGCACCCGATCAGGGTGCGGGCCCACCGGCCGTTCGCGCTCCGTCCGGCGCCGGGTCAGCGCAGCTCCGGGTGCGTCCGGTGCGGGCCGGTCCGCGGTGCCTCGCGCAGCAGGTCGCGCAGCGCGAGCCGCTCGTCGGTGAGCGGCCCCGGGCCCATCCGCGGGGGCACGCCCCGTACGGTCTCCGGCGGTGCCTCGGGCGGCTCGTACGCCGTGGGCGCCGTGCGCAGGGTCAGCGCCGTCGCGCCCAGGATCAGGACCGTGAAGGCGATGGCCGTCCGGGTCCAGAACCGGGTCCGCCGCTCGCAGCCGGAGCGGACCTCCGCCACCCGGGGCGGTTGCAGCTTCTCGCCGCGCGCCAGCCGGTCGAGCCCCTGGTGCAGCGCGTCCGGGTCGGCCAGCACCGGGAGCCGCTCGGCCACCGACCGCCGGGCGCGCAGCAGCCGGTACGCCGCCGCCGGGGTGCTCGCCTCCGTCTCCGCCGCGGTCTCCGGCAGATCGAGGCCCACCCCGTCGTACAGCAGCAGGGTGCGCCGGTGCATGGGCGGCAGACTCATCAGGGTGTCCAGCAGCGCGTGGTCCTCGGGACTCGCCGGGGGCGGGTCGGGCCGGCGCAGTGCGGGCCGGAAGCGGTGCCAGGGCGCCATCGCGTACTCGTACGCGGCGGCCCGGACCCAGCCGGCCGGGTCCCGGTCGACCGCGACCTCCGGCCATCGCTGCCATGCCTGGTGGAAGGCCCGTTCCACGGACTCCTGGGCGAGGGTGCGTCTGCCGGTGAGCAGATACGTCTGCCGGACGAGCGCGGGGGCGCTGTGGCCGTACAGCCGGTCGAACGCCTGGTCGGCGCTCAGCCCGGCGGCGCGTTCCGCGGTGAGGAGGGAACCGTCCGCCGCGTGGCGGCGGCCGAACGGGTTCAGGAGGGCGGCGGGCTGCGCGATGGCGTTCAAAGGGGACGTGCCTCCGGGCGGTGGTGCGTGATTGTGGCGGACCTGACCGGCGAGCGGGGGCTTGGTGGAGCGCTGGGCGGACGCCTTGGGCCCGCGGGCGGGGCGCCCGGCGCCGGGGCGGTGACGGGGCGGGGGACCGGCGCTGTCGCCCCGGGCCGGTCCGGGAGGGCCGGGTGCGGGACGGTCCGGCGCGGCCCCGGGCGGCTCGGGTGCGCCGGATGCCTCGGCGGGCGGTGCCGGCTCCCTCGCGATCGCCACGAGGAACGCCGCGTACGCGTCCCGTTTGCGCCCGCGCGGGTCGGTGCGGCCCGTCTCCCACGAACGGACCGTCTCCCGGGTGACGCCCACCCGCGCGGCCACGTCCTCCTGGCTCAGCGACCGCGCCTCCCGCAGCCGCCGGCGCTCCTTCGGGGGCGGCAGGGGGACGGGCTTCCGGCTCACCGCGGACGCCCCGTGCGACGGAACACCGAACGCGGACAGCCGCCCTCCCACCGAGCAGAAAAGTACATAAGCATATTTTGGGCGACACATCCGGTTATCGCCTGTTACGCGGCGAAAGCGCGTGTCGTTGGGAGCATGGCGGGCGTGAACCGGATCATCCCCCGCGCGTCCGCCCCCGCCGTTCCGCCGCCGTCCCCGCGCAACCCATGGCCGCTCGCCCGGGTACGGGAGCGCACGACGGCCCTCGTCACCTCCCTGCTGGGCGGGGCGACGGCCGCCGGACTGGGCATCGGAGCCTGCGCGGTCCTGGTCATGGGCCTGTGGATCAGCTCGCCCTACCCCGACAGCGGACCGGACGGGGCGCTGCGCACCGCCGCCGCGCTGTGGCTGCTCGCCCACGGCGCCGACCTCGTACGCACCGACGGACTGACGGGCGCGGCCGTACCGGTCGGTGTCACCCCGCTGCTGCTGGTCGCGCTGCCCTGCTGGCTGGTCCACCGGGCCGCGCGGGACGCGGTCGGCCCCGGCCCCGGCGCGGTCCCCCTCGCCTGGTCCGGCGTGGTCACCGGCTACCTCGGCATCGTCGCCGGGACCGTCCTGTACGCCGCCGGGGGTGAGCCCCGCCCCTCGGCGGTGTCCGTCGCCGTGCACGTCCCGCCGCTGGTGGCGCTCGCCGCGGCGGTCGGCGTATGGGCCGCGTACGGGCGCCCCCGGCCCTCCTGGCCCCCGGCCCGGCCGTCCTGGGCCCGCCGGGTCGCGCCCCTGCGCGACCGTCCCCGGGACGCGGCCGTACGGGACCGGCTCCGGGTGGCCGTACGGGCCGCCGGGGTCGGCGCGCTGGTCCTCGTGGGCGGTGGGGCGCTGGCCGTCGCGGGCTCCCTGCTGTGGCACGGCGCCGCCGTCCAGGAGTCGTTCCCGCAGCTCACCGGGGGCTGGTCCGGACGGCTCACCGTCCTGCTGCTGTCCCTGGCCCTCGTGCCGAACGCGGCGGTGTGGGGTGCCGCGTACGCCCTCGGCCCCGGCTTCCTGCTGGGCGCCGCCCACCCCGTCACCCCCTTCGTGCCGGGGTACGAGGGTCCCTTGCCGTCGTTCCCGCTGCTCGCGGCGGTGCCCGGTGCCGGGGGCGGCTGGGAGTGGGTGTCCTGGGCGACCCTCGTGGTTCCCGTCGGGGCGGGGGTCGCGGTGGCGTGGTTCGTGGTCCGGGGGGACGGGGAGGTGGTGCCCGGGCGGGGGCGGGCGGCGCTGCGGGCGCTGGAGGCGGCGGTGTGGGCCGGGGGGATGGTGGCGGGGCTCGCGGTGGTGGCCGGGGGGCCGCTCGGTGTCGGGGGGCTGGCCCGTTTCGGTCCCGTCTGGTGGCAGACGGGGGCGGCGGCGGTGGCCTGGACGGCGGTCGTCGCGGTGCCGCTTGCGGCGGCCCTGGCGGGTCGCCTTCGCTCGCGCTTCTGAGGTCTGTCCGGCTGGACGCGCTTGTCCCTGTGCGGGTCGTCCGTGGGTGCGCGGTCCCTCGCGCCCCTGGGTTTCTTGTGCTGGGCGCGATTGTTCCTGTGCCGTCGCTCGTCGTTTTCGCGCAGTTCCCCGCGCCCCTTTGGGGCGCGTCCGGTCGGTTCTTCGGGTCGGTGCCGGTCGGGATTCTCCGTCCTCGATCCGACACGCTCGGTACGACGTACGTGTGGTCCTACTGAAGAGCATCGGAGTCTGCGAGCAGAGATTCCCGCCCACCCCCTCCCGCAGCCGTGCGACTGCGCGAGGAGGGTGCTTCGAACCCCGCCCCCGGTTTGCTGAGAGCCCGCAGCCGGACGACAGCCCCAGCCGGACGCCCCCAAAGGGCCGCGGGGAACCCCAGGGACGCGGGGAACTGCGCGAGCAACCACGGGCTACCCGCAGCCGAACGGGAACCGCAAGGGGCGCGACCCCAGGGGCGCGAGGAACTGCGCAAAACCACCGAGCACCCCAGCTGGATCAAGTGGGCCAGGCACAGGAAACCTAGGGGCGCGGGGAACTGCGCACCCACGGACGACCCGTACGGGAACAAGTACGCCCTGCCGGACAGACCTCAAAAGCGCGAGCAAAGGCGACCTGCACAGGGAACCCCCGAACCCCCCGGCAACGGGAAGGCCCCCGTCGGTCCCGGGAGGGGACGGACGGGGGCCTGGGGCGTTGGGTGGACGGAACTACTCGTCGACGCCGAGGAGGGGGCGGAGGTCCTTCGGGAGGAGGTCCTCGCAGGACTTCTCCGCCGGAACGGTCAACGCGTCCCGCGCGCACACGTAGTAGTCCTGGTACACCAGCTGCGCGGTGAAGGTCGCCGCGACGATCGCGAGCGCGAGCCCACCCGTCACGATCCCGCTGATCGCCGCGGTGGTCTGGGGCCGCTTCCCACCGGAACCGGAAGCGGAGCCGGAGCCGGCGGCCGCAGCGGGCGACTTGCCCGCATCGGAAGCGGAAGCGGAACCGGGGCCGAAGACGGAGGCGGTGGCGGGAGCCGTGCGGCCCCCCGCCTCCGCGTCGCCGGAGCCCCGCGCAGGGACGCCCCGCACGGCGGAGATCCCCCAGTAGACGGCGAGCGCCCCCAGCAGCAGCGCCACATAGGGCCAGCTGAACAGGGCGAAGAAGAAGGCCCACATACCCGTGAGCAACGCGTACCGCGCACGCCGCTGCCCGGGGTCCGCGGGGTCCCACCGCATCCCGGACGGCGGCCCGTCCTGCCCGCCGCCCTGCTGCCCGGGCCGCTCCCCGAAGCGTCCGCCCGACCTGCCGGGCTGCTGGTCGCTCCACTGGTTGCCCCACGGGCCCTGGTCGTCCTTGCCGGAGCCGTCACCGGACCCCTCGGGAGGCCGGGGCCGCCACGGCTTGTCCGGGCTGCCCTCGGGCGGCGGAGCGAACGGGTTGTCCTGGTCGGACCCGGAACCGGACCCGTTACCGCTCGGGCCGGACGGCTCCGTACCCCCGGAGGAGTCCCCACCGTGCGGCGCGGATGCCCCCTTCGGGTCGGTCTGGCCGCGGTCCCGCAGCAGGACGGTGCTCCGCGGGGACCCGGGCGCGGCGGGCCACGGATGCTGCGGCAGGAGTCGGAGGCTCGGTTCCGGCATCAGATGTGCGACTTCCCCTCGGTGGATCACGATTCCGTGCAGCTCGGTGAACGTGCTGGACACGGTGGGCACGGCCGACCCGGACGGATCGCCGCCGATCACGGTGGATCTCAGTGATGGTACGGGCCACACGTACATACGCGACCGTACGGCCCCTGTCATCAGGACACACCACGCCGCTGACCCGGCAACGAACGGCATCCGGCCGGTGTTCCGCCCCGGCGGCACCGATCCCGCCGCCCGCGCTCCCGCACCCGCCGTGACCCCCGTGTCGCGCACCGTTCCCGCCGCAGGCCCGCGCCGTCCCCCGGCACGGGGACATGACCGCCGTACGCGCGTCACGCGCCGTCCCCGCCCCAGGGACCACGGAACCACGGCCGTCCCCGCCGCGGGCACCGCACCCGTCCCCCGCCGCCGGGCCCGCCCGGACGCCGCCGTCCGCCCCCGACCCGTCCCCTGGGCCCCGCCCACATGGCGGTATCGTTGCTGGCGGTCGGCCGCTTCGTAGAGTTCCCCGTATCCGGGGACGCCAGGCTTTCGTGCGAACGTACGAAGACGCGGGCGACGGGCGGTCCACCCCCCGGCTCACACCGCGCCGCACCATCGAACGCCCCCGCGAGAAAGGGCCCACACCGTGGCCGCCAAGCGCCTCGTCGTGCTGGTCTCCGGATCAGGAACGAATCTCCAGGCCCTCATCGACGCCATCGGTTCCGCCGGACCGGAGGCGTACGGCGCGGAGATCGTCGCCGTCGGCGCCGACCGGACCGGGATCGCCGGACTGGACCGCGCCGCCCGCGCCGGGCTGCCCACCTTCGTCTGCCAGGTGCGGGACCACGACTCGCGCGCGCAGTGGGACAAGGCGCTCGCCGAGGCCACCGCCGCGTACGAGCCCGACCTGGTGGTCTCGGCCGGGTTCATGAGGATCGTGGGCAAGGAGTTCCTCGCCCGCTTCGGCGGGCGGACCGTCAACACGCATCCCGCCCTGCTGCCGAGCTTCCCCGGGGCCCACGGCGTCCGTGACGCGCTCGCGTACGGCGCCAAGGTCACCGGCTGCACCGTCCACTTCGTCGACGACGGCGTCGACACCGGACCCGTCATCGCCCAGGGCGCGGTCGAGATCCGGGACGAGGACGACGAAGACGCTCTCCACGAGCGCATCAAGGAAGTCGAGCGCGAACTGCTCGTCAAGGTCGTCTCGCGGCTGGCCCGCGACGGCTTCTCGATCGAGGGACGAAAGGTAGTTATCCCGTGACCGCCGAAGGTACGCAGACCCCCGAGGGGGCGCAGGTGGCCATCCGCCGGGCGCTGATCAGCGTCTACGACAAGACCGGCCTGGAGGACCTCGCGCGCGGGCTGCACGGGACGGGCGTCGAACTGGTCTCCACCGGTTCCACCGCCGCCCGGATCGCCGCCGCCGGGGTCCCCGTCACCCGGGTCGAGGACCTGACGGGCTTCCCCGAGTGCCTGGACGGCCGCGTCAAGACACTGCACCCGAAGGTGCACGCCGGCATCCTCGCCGACCTGCGCCTCGACACCCACCGCGCGCAGCTCGCCGAGCTGGGCGTCGAGCCGTTCCAGCTCGTCGTCGTCAACCTCTACCCGTTCCGGGAGACCGTCGCCTCCGGCGCGAGCCCCGACGAGTGCGTCGAGCAGATCGACATCGGCGGGCCCTCCATGGTCCGCGCCGCCGCCAAGAACCACCCCTCCGTCGCGGTCGTCACCAGCCCCGCCCGCTACGCAGACGTGCTCGCGGCCGTACGCGGCGGCGGCTTCGACCTGACGGCCCGCAAGCGGCTGGCCGCCGAGGCGTTCCAGCACACCGCCGCCTACGACGTGGCCGTCGCGTCCTGGTTCGCGAGCGAGTACGCGCCCGTCGACGACACCGCGTTCCCCGACTTCTTCGGCGCCACCTTCGAGCGCCGCAGCACCCTGCGCTACGGCGAGAACCCGCACCAGGGCGCCGCCCTCTACGCCGACGGCACGGGCGGCCTCGCGGACGCCGAGCAGCTGCACGGCAAGGAGATGTCGTACAACAACTACACGGACACCGACGCCGCGCGCCGGGCCGCGTACGACCACGACGAGCCCTGTGTGGCGATCATCAAGCACGCCAACCCGTGCGGGATCGCGATCGGCGGCACCGTCGCGGAGGCGCACCGCAAGGCCCACGCCTGTGACCCGCTGTCCGCGTTCGGCGGGGTCATCGCCGTCAACCGGCCGGTGACGGAGGAGATGGCCAAGCAGGTCGCCGAGGTCTTCACCGAGGTCATCGTCGCCCCCGAGTACGAGGACGGGGCGCTGGACGTCCTGACCCGCAAGAAGAACATCCGGGTGCTGCGCGCCCACCAGGCGCCGGCCGCGCCCGTCGAGGTCAAGCAGATCGACGGCGGCCGGCTCCTCCAGGTCGCGGACCGGCTCCAGGCCGACGGCGACGACCCCGCGAGCTGGACCCTCGCCACGGGCGACGCGCTCTCCCCGGGCGAGCTGGCCGAGCTGGCGTTCGCGTGGCGGGCCTGCCGCGCCGTCAAGTCGAACGCGATCCTGCTGGCCCGCGACGGGGCCTCCGTCGGCGTCGGCATGGGCCAGGTCAACCGCGTCGACTCCGCGAAGCTCGCCGTCGAGCGGGCGGGCGCCGAGCGCGCGCGGGGGGCGTACGCGGCCTCCGACGCGTTCTTCCCCTTCCCGGACGGGCTGGAGATCCTTACCGCGGCCGGGGTCAAGGCCGTGGTCCAGCCGGGCGGTTCCGTCCGCGACGAGCAGGTCGTGGAGGCCGCGCGCAAGGCCGGGGTCACCATGTACTTCACGGGCACCCGCCACTTCTTCCACTGACCGCATCCGGTGACCGCACCCGGTCACCGGACACGGCGAAGGGCCGCGCATCCCCTGCGGGAGGCGCGGCCCTTCGCCGTGCGGAGCGGCGTCGCGGTCAGTACCGGGGACGGTTGAACCAGGCGGACGCCTGGCTGTTCACCATCGACGCGAGGATGATGCCCGCGATCACCAGGGAGACGATCCCGGCGAAGGTGCCGGAGCCGCCCTGGCCGCCGAGGGTGTTGAAGAGTCCGCCGAGGATCATCAGGGACGCGTACACGATGGTCGTGATGCGGATGCCCGAGCCGCCCTTGGAGAACTTGACGCCCAGGAAGATGGACAGGGCGCCCAGCGCGAGGAACAGGGCGGCGAGCACGAAGCCGAGGCCCGCGAGGACATCGGTCTCCTCACCGGCTCCGACACCGTTCGACACGTCCTGCGCGGCACCGACGGCTATCCCGAAGATCAGACCGGCGAGGATCTGGAAGCCGGACAGGACGAACAGCAGCACCCGGGAGGTCTTCATCAGACCGGGCATCTCCATCGGCATCGCCATGCCGCCCGGGTACGCGCCGGGGTAGACGGGCGGGGCCTGCGGGTAGCCGTAACCGGGCTGGCCCGGCTGCTGCTGGGGCTGCTGCGGCTGTCCGGCCTGGGGGTAGCCGTAACCGGGCTGGTCGGGCTGGCCGGGCTGCTGGGGCTGCTGGGGCTGCGGGGGCTGGCCGTATCCGGACTGCCCGTAGGGATTGTTCGGGTCGCCGAAGCTCATGGCGGTTACTTCCTCCGTCGGTGGTGCTGGGGACGACGCGGCGTTGCACGGAGGAAGGAGTTCTTTACAGATGCGGCCGTACCCCCCGACACTGCCCGCGGCACTGTGCGCCCATGCTTCTTTAGCTGTGGCTTATTTGTCCAGCCCGGAGCCCCGCACTGTTGTGCAAGTGCAACACCGGTCACCAAGGTGTGACAGAGAGCTCGCCGGGGCGTCCGCCGGGTGGCGGGGCAGCGGATTGGAACCCGGCCCGTGCCATCCGCGAAGATGAACCCATGACCGCCCAAATTCTCGATGGCAAGGCCACCGCAGCAGCGATCAAGTCCGAACTGGCCGTCCGCGTGGCGGCCCTCAGGGAGCGGGGCGTCACGCCCGGACTGGGCACGGTCCTGGTCGGTGACGACCCGGGCAGCCAGAAGTACGTTGCCGGAAAGCATCGCGACTGCGCACAGGTCGGGATCGCCTCCCTCCAGCGCGAACTGCCCGCCACCGCCACCCAGGAGGAGATCGAGGCGGTCGTCCGCGAGCTCAACGACGACCCGGCGTGCACCGGCTACATCGTCCAGCTCCCGCTGCCGCGCGGGATCGACGAGAACCGCGTCCTGGAGCTCATGGACCCCGACAAGGACGCGGACGGCCTCCACCCGACGAACCTGGGCCGACTCGTCCTCAACGAACCCGCGCCGCTGCCCTGCACCCCGTACGGCATCGTCCGGCTGCTGCGCGCGCACGGTGTGGAGATCAACGGTGCCGAGGTCGTCGTCGTGGGCCGCGGGGTCACCATCGGCCGCCCGATGCCGCTGCTGCTGACCCGCCGCTCCGAGAACGCCACCGTGACCCAGTGCCACACCGGCACCCGCGACCTCGCCGCGCATCTGCGGCGGGCCGACATCGTCGTGGCGGCGGCGGGTGTGCCGCATCTGATCAAGCCGGAGGACGTGAAGCCGGGCGCCGCGGTCCTGGACGTCGGTGTCTCGCGCGACGAGCACGGCAAGATCGTGGGCGATGTCCACCCCGGTGTCGCCGAGGTCGCGGGCTGGCTGTCGCCGAACCCGGGCGGCGTCGGTCCGATGACCCGCGCCCAGCTCCTGGCCAATGTCGTCGAGGCGGCGGAACGGAACACGAACGGTGCCGGCTGACACCCCCGCCTCCGCCCCCGGCCCGGCTCCCGGCGCCGGTCCCGGCCCCGAGCCGGACGAGAACCCGGCAGCCCCTGAGGCCCCGGCCCCTGAGGTCACGGACCCGGGCACGGGTGCCGACGAGGAAGCCGCCCCCGGTACGGGCACCGATACGGGCACGAGTACGGGTACCGGTACGCGCGCGGACGGCGACTCCGACGACACCGGGGCCGACGGGACCGCAGGGAACACCGACGCCACAGGGACCGCCGAGGCCACAGGCGACACCGAGCCCTCCGGCGAATCAGGGACTCCCGGGACCACCGGAACCCCCGGGGTCACCGAGGGGCCGCCGGTCGCGAAGGTCCGCAACCGCCGGTTCTCCCTCACCCGGGACACCGCGCGGCCCGAGGGCGGCGGCCGGGCGGCCCCGGGCGACGCCCCGGCCCCGGCCCGTCAGTGGCCGATGCTCACCGTGCTCGGCATGGTCGGCGTGGGACTGCTGCTCACCGGGCTCGATGTGTTCCGGGTCGGCACGGTCCTCATCGGGCTCGGGCTGCTGACCGGCGGGCTGCTGCGCTGGGCGCTGCCGTCCGTGGGGATGCTGGCCGTCCGTTCCCGTTTCACGGACATGATCACGTACGGGGTGCTCGGTGGCGCGATCGTGCTGCTGGCGCTGATGACCCAGCCGGACCCGGTGCTGGTGGTGCCGTTCCTGGAGGACACGCTCCACTTCACGATCCAGTAGCCGTCCGGCCCCAGCAGCCGTCCCGTCCCGGTGGCCCACCGGGACCCGACGGGCGGTCACCGGTACGGACGGCCACGGACGGTCACCGGAGTCCGTCGGGGGAGCGCGCGGGCGAGCCCTGACGGGGACTTCCGGACGGCTGGAACGGGCCAGGGGTGGACCGGGCTGTCCTCAACGAGGCGGGGTCGAGTATCTTGATGACGAGATACATAGCCGACCGAGCGACGAGTCCGGACCACCTGCGCGGCGCACAGCGCGCAGCGGACCTCGCCGACCAGCCGAAGCGCGAGAGGGACGTTCCACCTCATGGCCAAGATCAAGGTAGCCAACCCCGTCGTCGAGCTCGACGGCGACGAGATGACCCGCATCATCTGGCAGTTCATCAAGGACAAGCTGATCCTGCCGTACCTCGATGTCGAGCTGAAGTACTTCGACCTGGGCATCGAGCACCGTGACGCCACGGACGACCAGGTCACGGTCGACGCCGCGAACGCCATCAAGGAGTACGGCGTCGGCGTCAAGTGCGCCACGATCACGCCGGACGAGGCGCGGGTCGAGGAGTTCGGCCTGAAGAAGATGTACCGCTCGCCGAACGGCACCATCCGCAACATCCTCGGCGGCGTGATCTTCCGTGAGCCGATCATCATGGAGAACGTGCCCCGGCTGGTCCCGGGCTGGACGAAGCCGGTCGTCGTCGGCCGTCACGCCTTCGGTGACCAGTACCGCGCGACGGACTTCAAGGTCCCCGGCCCCGGCAAGCTCACCATCACCTTCCAGCCCGCGGACGGCTCCGAGCCGATCGAGCGCGAGGTCTACGACTTCCCGGGTTCCGGTGTCGCGCTGTCCATGTACAACCTGGACGACTCGATCCGTGACTTCGCCCGCGCGTCCTTCCGCTACGGCCTGGCCCGGAACTTCCCGGTCTACATGTCGACGAAGAACACGATCCTGAAGGCCTACGACGGCCGCTTCAAGGACCTGTTCCAGGAGATCTTCGACGCGGAGTTCAAGGAGCAGTTCGAGAAGGCCGGGCTCACCTACGAGCACCGCCTGATCGACGACATGGTCGCCGCGGCCCTGAAGTGGGAGGGCGGCTACGTCTGGGCGTGCAAGAACTACGACGGCGACGTCCAGTCCGACATCGTCGCGCAGGGCTTCGGCTCGCTCGGCCTGATGACCTCCGTCCTCATGTCCCCCGACGGCCGGACCGTCGAGGCCGAGGCCGCGCACGGCACGGTGACCCGTCACTACCGCCAGCACCAGCAGGGCAAGGCGACCTCCACCAACCCCATCGCGTCGATCTTCGCGTGGACCCGTGGCCTCGCCCACCGCGGCAAGCTGGACAACACCCCCGAGGTCACCAAGTTCGCGGAGACCCTGGAGCAGGTCTGCATCGAGACCGTCGAGGGCGGTCAGATGACGAAGGACCTGGCGCTGCTGATCTCCAAGGACAGCCCGTGGCTGACCACCGAGCAGTTCCTGGAGGCGCTCGACGCCAACCTCCAGAAGAAGATGGCGTCCGCCTGATCCGGCGCCGGCTTCCGGCCGGGCGGTCCGCCGTCCGGCCACCTGCGGGCCCCGACGCCCGCACCGTGGCCCGCACGCTCCCCGTGAGCGTGCGGGCCACCGCCGTGTCCGGGCGCTTGCGGTGACGGGACGGCCGTCCGCGGCGTGGGACAGCCGTCCGGCGGGGGCGCCCGGCGTACGCGGACGGTCCCCGCGGGCGTACCCCGGCGCGGTACGGTGACCGCCGGTAGGCCACGATGTGGCCTTCCGATGCTTACAGGTGGGTCCAGGTGTGTCCCTGGGGTGTCCGCCGCGTACGGTGCGTCACCGGGACGGTGCCGGGGTGTCCCGGCCCGGTATCAGAACCCGGGGTTCCGTATCGCGGACGCCCCGGGCGGTGGGACACTGGCGCGCAGGCGGCGGACTTCCCGCGCGCAAGGCGCGCGGCGAAGGAAGTCCGAACGCTTCCGTGCGCCCCCTGGGCGGGAACTGGCATCCCGGCTCCGGGCATCCCTGTGGGTACCAGAACGGGATGAGGCACGGGGTCACGCACAGGGACGTACACGTACGTTCGGGGGATAGGGGGACGCAATGCCTCGTTGGAAGGAACTCCCGGAGGAACTGGACCCACAGGTCAAGGAGTTCACCGGACAGCTCCGCAGGCTGGTCGACCGCAGTGGGCTGGGTATCGCCGCGCTGTCGGACCGCACGGGCTACAGCAAGACGTCCTGGGAGCGGTACCTGAACGGCCGGCTGCTCGCGCCGAAGGGCGCGATCGTGGCACTGGCCGAGGTCACCGGCACCAACCCGGTCCATCTGACGACGATGTGGGAGCTGGCGGAACGCGCCTGGAGCCGTTCCGAGATGCGCCACGACATGACGATGGAGGCCATCCGGATCTCCCAGGCGCGGGCCGCGCTCGGGGAGACCGGCGGCACGCCCACGCGGGAGCGCGGCGGCCGGGCCCACAAGGCGCCCGGGGGCCGTCCCGCGGGTGCCGACGCCCCCGCCGGACGGCCGGGCCGTCCCGGCGCGCGGGGCGGCGCGCACGCGGCGCCGGGCGCCCGGCGCCCGGACGGCGCTCCGCGCCCCGGCCCGGACCCGGCCCGTTCCGACGCCTCCGGCAACGACGTCACCTTCGAGAGCGTGCGCTACCAGGGGCACTTCGGCGGAGCCGTGCCGAACGGTCCGGGGACCCGTCCCGGAGCCCGTCCCGGTTCCCACCCGGCCGCCGCCAACGGCGCGATACCTCCCGGGGGACACCGGTCCACGGGGCGCGGTGGCGCGCCCCAGGGCCCCGCCGGGTCCGGGTCCGGCACCAAGCGGCGGACCACGATGTTCCTCGCCGGGGTCGTCGGCACGCTCGCCGTGATCGCGGTGGCCGTCTGGGCGACGGGTCTCGGCGGCGGTGACGGCGGGGCCCAGGCGAAGCCGTCCCCGTCCGCGAAGCCCAGCAAGCCGGTGCTGCCCGCCGGGGTCGAGTGCAGCGGCAAGGACTGCACCGGTCAGGACCCGGAGACCATGGGGTGCGGCGGCGAACTGGCCCGTACGACCACGACCGCCCGGGTCGGTACGGCCACCGTCGAGGTCCGCTACAGCAAGACGTGCGGGGCCGCGTGGGCGCGGATCACGCAGGCCGCGGGCGGGGACCGGATCGACATCGCGGCCCCCGGCGCGGCCAAGCAGGCCAGTACGGTCGAGGCCACGGCGGACACGGACGCGTATACGCCGATGGTGGCGGTCGGGGCGGCGGGCGACGCGAAGGCGTGTGCGACGGTCCGGGCCACGGCCCGCAAATCCTGCACGGAGTAGCTGTCCAGCTCGGCCCGAGGTTCCCCCCTGTGCGGGTCGCCTTTGCTTGCGCTTGTGAGGTCTGTCCGGGTGGGCGCACTTGTTCCCGCACAGGTCGTTCGTGGGGTGCGCAGTTCCCCGCGCCCCTTTGGGGCGCGTCCGGCTTGTTCTTCGGGTCGGTGCCGGTCGGGATTCTCCGTCCTCGATCCGACACGCTCGGTAACACGTCCAGTGGTCCGACTGAAGAGCATCGGAGTCTGCGAGCAGAGATTCCCGCCCACCCCCTCACGTGAGTCCTGCGACTGCGCGAGGAGGGTGCTTGAACCCCGGCCCCGCTTCCTGACAGCCCGCAGTCTGATCGCCAGCCCCAGTTGGGCGCCCCCAAAGGGGCGCGGGGAACTGCGCAAAAACGAGGACGGCCCCGCACCCGAGGAACAACCGCAAGGGGGCAGCACCCAGGGGCGCGAGGAACTGCGCACCCCCGAAGTACCCGCACAGGAAGTACGTCCAGGTGTGGAACCCCAGGGGCGCGGGGAACTGCGCGAAGACGAGGGCGGACCCGCACCCGAGGAACAACCGCAAGGGGGCAGCACCCAGGGGCGCGAGGAACTGCGCACCCCCGAAGTACCCGCACAGGAAGTACGTCCAGGTGTGGAACCCCAGGGGCGCGGGGAACTGCGCGAAGACGAGGGCGGACCCGCACCCGAGGAACAACCGCAAGGGGGCAGCACCCAGGGGCGCGAGGAACTGCGCACCCCCGAAGTACCCGCACAGGTACAGGTACGCCCAGGTATGGAACCCCAGGGGCGCGGGGAACTGCGCAAAAACAAGGACAGCCCGCACCCGAGGAACAACCGCAATAGGGCAGCACCCAGGGGCGCGAGGAACTGCGCACCCACGGAGCGACGGCACGGGGACAAGTACGCCAGGCACAAGTAACCCAGGGGCGCGGGGAACTGCGCACCCCACGAGCGACGGCACAGGAACAAATGCGCCCAGCACAGGGGACCTAGGAAGCGCGAGCGAAGGCGACCCGTTTTCAGCCGAATCCAAGCCGAAGGCACCCGCACGGACACCCGGCCAGGGACGCCGCGAACCCGCCCCGAACCCCACGGGACCCCGGGCGGCATCCCCGGGAAATTCCCCCGCATGGAACCCCCGGACGGGGGCAAGCGGAGAAGTACCCCCACGGGAGTGGCCACACCCCCCGGGCGGCCGTCCGCCCCGTTCTCCCCCCTCCGGGCCGGACGGCCGCCGTGCCTCGCTCCTGTGGGGGTGATGAGCCCCGCGCGAGGAACCCCACCCCGCCGGACGGCCACAGCAGGGATTCAGCCGCCCCACCGCCCCCGCACCCCGTTGTGGGGTGGGCCACAGGGGCCAGCCCATCCGTGACGGCCGGGGCGCGATAGCCTGACCGACGGATCTCTCTTGACGCCAAGAGATCGATCATCCGCACCGATGATCGATCAGACGCGCGCCGCGTGGGGTCCCGCATCCGGGGCAGGGACGCCCCACCGCCAGCCTCATACGGAGAACGCCATGACCCGCACTCCCGTGAACGTCACCGTCACCGGCGCGGCCGGCCAGATCGGTTACGCCCTGCTCTTCCGCATCGCGTCAGGCCAGCTGCTCGGCGCGGACGTGCCGGTCAAGCTGCGGCTCCTGGAGATCACCCCGGCGCTGAAGGCCGCCGAGGGCACCGCGATGGAACTCGACGACTGCGCCTTCCCGCTGCTCCAGGGCATCGACATCAGCGACGACCCCGACGTCGCCTTCGCCGGTGCGAACGTAGCCCTCCTCGTCGGCGCCCGCCCCCGGACCAAGGGCATGGAGCGCGGCGACCTGCTGGAGGCCAACGGCGGCATCTTCAAGCCCCAGGGCAAGGCCATCAACGACCACGCGGCCGACGACATCAAGGTCCTCGTCGTGGGCAACCCGGCCAACACCAACGCGCTGATCGCCCAGGCCGCCGCCCCGGACGTCCCGGCCGAGCGCTTCACCGCGATGACCCGCCTGGACCACAACCGCGCGCTGACGCAGCTCGCGAAGCGCACGGGCACGACCGTCGCGGACATCAAGCGCCTCACCATCTGGGGCAACCACTCCGCGACCCAGTACCCGGACATCTTCCACGCGACGGTCGGCGGCAAGAACGCGGCCGAGGTCGTGAACGACGAGAAGTGGCTGGCGGAGGAGTTCATCCCGACCGTCGCGAAGCGCGGTGCCGCGATCATCGAGGCCCGTGGCGCGTCCTCGGCGGCCTCCGCCGCGAACGCCGCGATCGACCACGTCCACACCTGGGTCAACGGCACCGCCGACGGTGACTGGACGTCCATGGGCATCCCGTCGGACGGCTCGTACGGCGTCCCCGAGGGCCTCATCTCCTCCTTCCCGGTCACCGCGAAGGACGGCGCGTACGAGATCGTCCAGGGCCTCGACATCAACGAGTTCTCCCGCGCCCGCATCGACGCGTCGGTGCAGGAGCTCGCGGAGGAGCGCGAAGCGGTCCGCGCCCTCGGTCTCCTCTGACCCGCGCCCGCACGAACCCCCGCCCCCGGCTGCCACAGGCGCCGGGGGCGGTGTCACGCCCGGGGCGGACCGGCTCACCGGAGCGCGGCCAGCTCCTCCCGGATGAGGTCCCGGGCGGCGTCACCGTAGACGGCGGACCGCTGGAGCAGCGCGAACGCCTTCTCGTAGACGGCCAGGTCCGCCTCGTCGGTGATGTCCAGCCCCGAGGCGATGGTCTCCACATGCACGAGCTTGCCGTCGAAGATCCCGAAGCTGTGCCCCGGGAGCCCGGCCAGCTCGGCCCGTGAGGGGATGATCCCCAGCAGCAGCCCCGCACGTTCGGTGGCCGCCAGCAGATGCGCGAGTTGCCCCCGCATCACCTCCACGCCCCCGAACCTGGCGCGCAGCGCCTGCTCGCCGAGAAGCGTGTGGTACGAGCGTCCGTCGCGCCCGATGAGCGCCGCCCTCGCGGTGCGGGCGGCGACACCGGCCTCGATGTCGTCCGGGACGCCGTGGAAGTTCACGACCCGCTGGAGAACGGCACGGGCGTAGTCGGCGGTCTGGAGGTTTCCCCAGACGAGTTCGGCACAGTAGTGGCGGGAGTCCTTCGTCCGCTGGACCAGCCCGAGGAAGCCGTCCTGCACCGGACCGGTTCCGTTACGCAGCACCGTGGACCAGGCTTCGTGGACGCGGGCTTGAGGAGTCGTCATGCCTCCACCATGCCCATGGCGGCACCGTCCGCGCACATCAAGTCCTCCGGGCTGCGGGCGTATCCGGCGCCCGGCCGACCGGACGCGCCCCCGTTCACCCGTGCGGTACCGGCGCGGACCGTCCCCGCCTCCCGGCCAGGGGCGTGTGCGCCGGGGCGCGCGCGACCGCGAGGCAACTCCGCGCGCTTCCGCAAGGCTCTTGAGGTGTGGTGGACCTGCGCCGACGCTTTCCTCATGAACCCTCAGTACTGCTGTCGATGCGGAGTCCTGACCGAAGATCCCGTCCTGGTCGAGGCGGTGCACAGCGCGAGCGGCCCGGGCCTGGACATCTACGCGTGCCGCGACCACACCTTCCGGGTACCCGCCGCCCTGACCCCGGCGGCGGCACTGGAGTCCGCCTTGCGCGGGAGCCACGGGAACGGGTGACAGGAGCTCGGCGTGGCTCGGCGGGGGTTCCCGTAAGCATCACCATGAAACGGAGGCGCGACAGATGACGCAGACGCCCGCACCGTGGGATACGCAACGAATGGGGCCGTACGCGGCCACCACCACGGTCCCGGAGTACACGCCCGTGATCGACCCCGAAACGCAGATCGCGGTGATCGTGGATGAGCACGGCCGCACGGTTGAGCTCGGCGGCCACGGCACCAGCACGAATGGCCTGACGCCCACCGCGACCACCCCCGGTGACGGGTCCGGCCCAGGTGGCGCGACCGACGCGGACAGCACCGAGTCCTACGATCAGGACCAGAGTTCCGACGATGGATGACGGCAGGTCGGTACTGGTGCTGACCAACACCTACGACGTGACAGCGGACGTGGTGTTGCGGCTCCTCGCCGATCGCCACGTTCCGGTTGTCCGTCTCGACCCCGGCGCCGACCTGCACACGGGTGCTTCGCTGACCGCCACGTACCGCACCGGCGACCAGCGGGGCACCCTGCGCACGGCCAGCCGGGAAGTCGACATCGCACGGGTTAGGTCCGTCTGGGTGCGGAGGCCCTCGCCCTACCAGGGTCCGCCGGGGCTGAACCGCCAGGACCGCCGGTTCGCCGCAGACCAGGCACTGTGGGGCGCGGGAGGCATCCTCGCGTCTCTGCCAGGTGCGCACTACGTCAATCACCCGTGGAACAACCGGGCCGCCGAGTTCAAGCCCGCGCAGCTTTCGACCGCACGACGTTGCGGATTCCTGGTGCCCGACACAGTTGTCACCAACGATCCTGATGAAGCGCGGAAGTTCGCCGTCGGCCAGCCTGGCGGCGTGGTCTACAAACCACTGTGGAACACGCCCTACCGGGTGGACGGCCGGCCGCGCAGCGTGTGGGTACAAGAAGTGCGCGGAGCCGAGATCACCGACGCCGTGTCTGTCTGCCCGCATCTGTTCCAAGCCAAGGTGGACAAGGCGTTCGATGTGAGGGTCACCGCCGTGGGCGACCGGCTGTTCGGAGTCCGGATCGACAGCCCCGATCTCGACTGGCGCCACCGCCAGGACCTGATGAGATGCACGCCGGTCGACGTACCCGAGTCGGCCGTCCGTGCCGTCGCCGCCTACCTCACCGAACTCCGTTTGACCTACGGTGCGTTCGACTTCGCCGTAACCACCGCCGGTGACTGGTACTTCCTTGAGTGCAACGCGAACGGCCAATGGGCGTGGCAACCGGCGGAGACCACCGCGGCGATCGCCCACGCCATCGCCGACCAGCTGGAGAAAGGCCCCGGTACATGAGCACATCGGCTCAGCTTCGCAGCGCCCTCGTGGACAGACTCATCGAGGACGGCAGCCTCTCGGACCCCGGGTGGCGCGGCGCCGCCGGAGCGGTTCCCCGCGAGCTGTTCACGGGGACCTACTTCATGCCGGTGGCGGGCAGCGTCCCGACCAGCTACCGCCCGGTCCGGGAGGGCGAGCCCGGATGGCTGGAGGGGGTCTACTCCGACGCGACGCTGATCACTCAACTCGACGGCCGTATCCGGCCCGACGACGTGACCGAGGGCGCCGTACCCGGCTCCCCTTCGTCGTCGTCCACCCTGCCGTCACTGGTGCTGCGCATGTGGCATCAGCTCGACGCCGAGGACGGGCACCGGGTGCTGGAGATCGGCACCGGAACGGGCTACTCGACCGCGCTCGGCGCGTACCGCCTAGGGGACGCCGGTCTCACCAGCATCGAGTACGACCCGGTGGTCGGCGGGGCCGCGGCCACGGCGCTCAAGGCGGCCGGGTTCGCGCCTCGGCTGATCATCGGTGACGGGCTGCGCGGCGACCCGGACGGCGGTCGGTACGACCGGATCGTCGCCACGTGCTCGGTCCGGTACATCCCGCTCCCGTGGCTGCACCAAGTACGGCCGGGAGGCAAGATCCTGGTCACCCTCTCCGGGTGGAGCTACGCCAACGCCCTCGCGTTGCTCGACGTGACCGGTCCCGGAGAGGCCACGGGCCGGTTCCTGCCCGGATACACCAGCTTCATGATCGCCCGTCCGCACGACCGGCCGCCCCGCCCGGCGCTGGCCCTGCTGCCCGGCGACGAGCGTCCGAGCCGGATCGACCCCGCCCAGCTCGACGACTGGACCGGCGGTTGGGTGGCTCAGCTCGCGGCGCCGTCGGCCGAACGCATGGGTGCGGGAGCGGAACAGATCCTCTGGGACGTGTCCACCGGCTCGCAGGCCCGGACAGCACCCGACCGCGATGGCGGGTGGACCGTCGTGCAGCGTGGTCCCATCCGTCTGTGGGACCAGGTCGAGCGGGCGGTACAGCGCTGGCAGGCCGTCGGCGGACCCCACCAGGAGGCATTCGGCATCACGGTCTCGGCCGCAGGCCAGCGCGTATGGCTCGGCACCGAGGACGGCCCCGGCTGGAACCTGCCGATCTGACCGGAAGCGATCCGGGGCAAGGGCGAAGCGCCGTGCGCCCGTGATCTCCGTTGTCTGACAGCTGTAGCTCGATCGGGCGGATCGCTTCCCGTCCGGCGGCCTGTTCCGCAGTCCGTGCGTAGGACGTGGTGGCATGGGAATCGGCGACCGGCATCAGAAGAAGGATGTTGAGGCGGCACTCAAACGCGCGGAGGGGGCGGGCTTGAAGGTGACGCACGACAAGAACCGGCATCGGTGGGGATGGGTGATCTGCTATCCCTGCAACGAAGCACAGGTGGTGTTCTGCACCCCTCAGAACGCGGGATCAGAGGCGAACAAGATTGACTCCTTCATCAGGAGGCACCGTGGACACGCGTGATTGGTACTTCACCCTGCATCTCCAGGAGAAGCTGACACCGGAACAGGCGGACGAGCTCGACGGGTTCGACCGCTTCTGCGACGGACGCATCAGCCGTGTGGAGAGTCCGGGGCACACGAGGTTCAGTTGCCTCTTCGGGGCCGAGACCCTGACCGAGGCGATCGCGGAGGCGCTGGGACTCTTCGCGGACTTCCCCGGAGTCCTGGTCCGCAGTGTCGAACTGGACGAGATCGCGCTGGACGACAACGGCATGTGGACCCCGGCCGTGATCCCCGCGCCGCCTCCGGTGCAGGCGGCGCAGCCTCCGTCATGAGACCAAGCGTCGTCTCTGAAGCTCGCTGCCTGACCGATTTCACCGAGAGGCACCGGAACAATGCGGTACTGGTACTTCGACCTCGTACTGGACGCCCCCCTCACCGAGGAACAGTCCAACACCCTGGATCACCTCGACCGCTTCAACGACGGGCGGATCGGCCTGGCGGAACGGCCGGGGTACAGCCGGTTCATGTGCTCCTTCAAGGCCACGACACTCACAGAGGCAGTGGCGGAAGCGCTGGGCTTCTTCGCGGACTTCCCCGGTGTCCTGATCCGAAGCGTGCAGATGGACCATTTCGATCTCCGTCACAACGGCTTGGCGACGACTGCCGTGGTCCCCGCCCCGCCCTCGGTGGAGGCAGCACCGTCGGCACCCCGCAGAGCCAGGGGGAGGAGGCTCGGAGCATCGATCGATTCACGCGGAGGTACGAGGAGTGCGTGACTGGCGTTTTACCCTGCATCTTCAGGACCTCTTGACTCCAGAGCAGTTGGACACTCTGTTCGGCTTGGACAGCTTCAGCGATGGACGGACCAACCTGGTCAGAGGACCGGACACGGCCGAGTTCTGGTGCACCTTCAAGGCCGGAACTCTGACTGACGCGATCGCGGAGGCGCTGGGCCTCTTCGCGGACCTGCCCGGAGTCCTGGTCCGCAGTGTCGAACTGGACGAGATCGCGCTGGACGACAACGGCATGTGGACCCCGGCCGTGGTCCCCGCTCCGCCCCCGGTGGAGGCGGCGCCCTAGTTGCCGTGACGCTCGTCGGCTGACTTGCCCGAGCCCCGCCGATCCGGAGGAATGGGGTCGGCGGGGCTCGGGCTGCGCGGTTCTACAGTTCGGTGGACCGGGCGAGTGCGACCAGTCCGGCGAACGCGCGGACGGAGACCGTCAGGACGGGGCCGTCCGCGCGCTTGCTGTCCCGGACGGGGACCACGCCGGTGGTGGTCGCGCGGGCGGGGGCCCACTCGACGCAGTTGCCACCGTTGTTGCTGTACGAAGACTTGATCCAGTTGTGAGGCTCGATATTCACAAGGTGCCCTTTCGTAGCTGGGGCGCTTGCGGTTCTACAGGTCAGCGGACCGGGCGAGGCTGACCAGTCCGGCGAACGCTTCGGTGGACACCGTCAGGACGGGTCCGTTCGTGTGCTTGCTGTCCCGGACGGGGACTATGCCGGTGGTGGCCGCGCGGGCGGGGGCCCACTCGATGCAGTCGCCGCCATTGTTGCTGTAGGAGGATTTGACCCAAAGGGGGGAGAGGGAGTCGGTAGTCACAGGGTGCCCTTTCGTGCCTCATTGATCATGGCCACGGTTATTGCTTGGCAGAGCGATTCGGCCTGTAGTTGATGGTAGGCCGTCAACATGGGCAGTACGGAAGCTGCCTCACGGTCCAAGTGTCCTTGGGTCTGTGACTCGGCGTAGCAGATCACGGACCGGTCGGGAAGAGTCAACAGGTTGACAGGCAGATCGAATGTTCGCCGCTCGCCCATTTCGTACGGCGCCACCTGTAGCAGCGTGTTCGCTTGCTCTGAGAACGCGATCAGATGCGCCAACTGGGCGTCCATGACGTCGGGGCCACCAACGTTCCGTCGGATCACGCTCTCGTCTATGGCCACAAAAATCATGGGCGGCTTGGCCCGTACTAACGCAGCCTGCCGCTCCGCCAGGAACGAGACTCGCTCATGGGCTTGTTCGGGTGTGATGGCACCCCGTCGTACTGCGCTGTCAGCCAACACCCTCGCGTACGCCGGCGTCTGCAACAGCCCGGGAACGATCCCAATGTTGTAGAGCCGGATCTCTACTGCCCGAGCCTCGTACCCCACGTACTCCGGGAAGCCTTCCAACAGCGCTCCGTGCCGGATCTCACGCCACGCACGTTCGAACGTTTCTGCTGACCCAACGGTTCCGAAGGCAACGTCAGCACTCACTGCGAAGCGGCGAGTTGAGGGCTTGCTGGCAGTTTCTACCCCGGAAATGTGTCGGCCGGTGTACCCCATCCGATCCGCAAGCTCGTCCTGGGTCCAGCCGCGTTCCTCTCGTGCGCTGCGCAAACGTGCTCCGAACGCTGCTTCTTTACTGCTCTCGGGGTTCAGTTCCTTCCGGTTTACCAACGTTCCCTCCGCGTTTAGGACGTTGAAGAGTGCCCCATCGTAGGGCCAATCTGATCTCCCCCGGTAGCGAAGGCGCTACGGAGAGGAGTGGTCGATGTCCGACGGGAATGTAACCGCAGACGGCGAATCGCCCCAAAATCCACTTGGGTCAGCTGGTGTTCGACACGTGTAGGCAGGCCCTCGGGGTGGTCATGGACACCGGCGCGGACGCTGTGGACGGGCGCTGTTTCCTTCGTCCGCCCCGGGGTGGCGTCGAGTGGAGTGCCGAACGTGCGGACGTTCGGCCGGCCACGGTGGCGGACCAACTCCGGCCCGCCCTGAGCGAGGTGAACGCGCGGAGCCGAGGGGAACCCGGCGGTCACCGGTCCGCCCGGCTCCACTGAGGTCCGGCAGTCGGACGGACCACCCCTGAACCACCGCTCCGTGTTGCGGCGTCCCCCCGGCGTCGCGGAGGAAAGCACGGAGCGGAACCCCCTCGGACCCGTGCGGTCGGCCCCACAGGTCCGAGGGAAGGGGAGCGGATACGCACCGCTCCCGGCCCCGGTCGTCCCGCCCGCCCGCATGGACGACCGGGGCCCCTGCTCGAACGGCAAGCGGTGAACGAAGTCCCCGGCACCTCGCCGGACCGGCCTTCCGCCACGCGTGCCGCTCCGGGCAGCCCGTACCGCAGACGTGCGGGTGACGGATCGCCCGGCCCTGTCGTGACGACAAGGGGCGGGAGGACGCATACCCGACCGGCCCGAGCCGCAACAGCACTGGAGGGAAAGGGAAATGACCCTGGCCGTCGAACCCGCCGCGGAATGGCTCGCGGGTATCCGGACGCTCGAACTTGAGGTTACCGACCGGCTATCCGAGTGTTCGTGACGTTCGCCGTGACCGTGCCCTAAGTCCTGGCGTACTCGTTGACCGCCTATGTACGCGACGTGGTCAATGTGCGCCAGGAGGCTTGTGTGGATGGGAAGTTGGTCATTGATGATCTACGGGTACAGGAGCTGGAGCTCGCGGACGGCACGTTCGCGTACACGATCCTGTGGCCGGAGGGCGCGACCCACCGGGAAGCGGACGGCTTCCTTCGGACTCGTCAGCCCGGGACGGACCGCACGTACGCCTTCCAGTTGGTGGACCACCTGCGATGGCTGGTGCACGAGGGCCTGACGCTCGCCTCGGTGACGCTCGATGACCTGTACCGGTACATGGGTGCAGTTGGGGCGAAGGTCCCGGGTCCGTACGGACAGCCGTGGCGGACGGGGAAGCGGCCGTACGGACACTCGGCCTTGAAGCTGGCCGCGTCCTGCCTGAAGGGCTTCTACCTGCACGTCTCTGGGCTGGGCATCAACGAGGAGTTGGGCAAGCGGCTGGATCGAAGCCGGCTGCCGACGCGCCAGGACCGCAATCGGGCGCTGCTCGGACATACGCAGAAGCAGCTGCCGAAGAACCCGCTGACTCCGAAGCAGGTACGTCGTCGCCACCCGAAGATGGCCCCCGAGGGCGCGAAGCAGATCCTCATGGAGGCGGTGAACTCCGCGCGAGACCGGATGGTCGTGACGTGGCTGGCGGACGGCGGTTTCCGCATCGGTGAACTGTGCGGCCTGCATCAAGCGGACCTGCATCTTCGGGAGAAGGCGGCCTGCGGCCAGTGCCGCTCTCCGCACGTGCACGTCGTGCACCGGCCCGCGAACCCGAATCGGGCCGCCGCGAAGACGAAGGCAGAGTGGTCCATCGACGAGGGCGTGGTGCGCGATGGGCTGATCCGACGGGTCAGCCCTGCGATGATCCACACCTACTTCGAGTACATGACCTGCGAGTATCCCCGCGACGCCGGGCACGGCATGCTGCTGGTCCAGCAGCATGGCCCACGCCAAGGCCAGCCGTGGAGCACGGACGCCGCACGCGGCATGCTGCGTCGGGCTGGGGACCGGGCCGAGCTCGGCCGAGTCAAGCCCCACGGATTTCGGCACTCGTTCGCCACAGCCGTTCTCGATGCCTCCGGCGGTGACCTGGTGGTCACCCGCGAGGCGGGCGGCTGGGCATCGGCGAGCACGGTCGATGAGATCTACGCACACGCCGACGTCCACGACCCCGACTTCGCCCGGGCCCTGCAGAAGGTCTGGGGTGAGGAGGCGTGACGCATCTTGAACTGGCATCTCGGCAGCCAGATCCGCGCCGGCGCGAGGTTCGAGACCGGCTGGAGCTGTTGACCGCTCTGATCAACGGTCCGGACTGCGATCCGGCCTTCAGCAAGGAGATCATCAGGATCCCGGCTGATCACCCGGTCTACCCGTGGTTCTGCTCGGTGCTCGCCTGCGAACGCCCCCGGCACTCAAGAGCGGATCTATGCCCAGAGCACGGCAAGGAGTGGCGGGTAGCTCGTGAGGAAGGGGCGGACAGAGGCGACTTCGTGCGCACCGCAGAGCCCTTGCAGCCGCGCCCCGCGACGATTGCGTCCGTGGTGTGCCGGATCTGCCGGACGCGCCCCGCATTCAACCGGGAGTTGGCGCTCTGCCAGAGGCACCGCAATCAGTGGGTACGCAGCGCCAACGACATCACCTTCGAGCGGTGGCTGGCCTCGCAGTCTCCCTACGTAAGTTACGGAGAGTGCAAGGTCACGGTCTGCGATGAATTCGCGGAGTCTGCCCTGGGGCTGTGCACCGTCCACGCCGACCGCTATCGCCGCGGGGGCAGCCCGGGTCAGGCGAGACTGCCCGCCGGATCGTTCATCTCCTACGAAAAGGCCGGGCGTGATGTCCCCGTCGAGTACGCCGACCACGCGGTCTTCCTCCGCTGGTGCGCGACGGCCCGAGCCTTGCGGCAATCGGGGCAGGTGAACCTGCGCGGCCTTCGCCCTCTGGCCCGGGCCGAATTCCAATGGAGCCTGCATGCCCACGGATACGTGCGCGGACGGTGGTGGAACCTCGCATGGATTCAAGACCTGGTGGACCTCTGCCGAGAACAGGCCGTCAACTCGCTCCTGGAGGCCGACGTCACGGGGGTGCGTGCGGACCACCGCGCTGTTGTCCACGAGATGGAAACCCACCTGCGTCTGATCTACGTGACTCCGGCGGAGACCAAGGAGGCCGGCTTTATCGAGACGGAGCACTTCGGGCACCGGTTCCCCACGCGCTCCAGCCGCTTCGATCTCACCAGAATCACGCAACGCTGGCTCCGTGACCTCGCGTGGGAGTACCTGGCGGACCGGATGCGCTCCCCTCAATGCCCGCGTACCGGGTTCTTTCTCGACCATGCCCAGCGAGCCTGCGCCGAACTGAGCACCTTCCTGGAACTCGTGGCCACCGGCGGTGGCCACGACCCCGCCCAACTGCAGCCGGACCAGATGCAGCAGTTCGTCGCCGACGTCCGGCGCCGGGAATCAAAGGGTCTGCCCTCCCTCGCCAGGCGCGGAGCTCATGATCGCCCGGTCATCATGTCTGCCTCGGCCCGCCGGGAAGTCTTCAACCACTGCCGCCGAGTGCTCCGCTTCGCCCTCGACTCAGGAGAGGCGGATCTCCTTGGGTTGGATCGGGGCTTCATCACCGCCGTGCCCTACGGGGGAGTCGCACCCAAGCGAAGCCGCCACCCCTTCCCCGACGAGGTGGCACAGGCTGTCGTGGATGAGACGAATCTGGGGCGGCTGGCCGAGGCATACGACCCGCAGGACCGCGGGCTGCGGGATATGTGGGAGACCATCGTCGCAACAGGGCGGCGAGCCAGCGAGGTTATCGAGCTCAAGCTGGAATGCCTCGGCCGATACAACGGGTTGCCCATGCTCTGGCACGACCAGACCAAGGTCGGCAATTATGACGAGGCCATCCGCATCCCCGAGCCGGTCTACGTCATGCTCCAACGCCGCCAGCGCAAGACCCGCGCATGGTTCGCCGAGCGTCACTCCGGCCGCTATCCGGGGGCGGACGAGCGAGCCGCCCTGGCGCTCTTCCCGTCGCCAGTCTGTAACCCCGAGGGACAAACACCCCTGTCCTACACGTGGTTCAACAGCAAGTTCAGACAGTGGATCCAAGACCTCGAACTCGGAAAGTACGTCGCCCACCAGGCCAGACACACCCTGGCCACCCGCCTGCTGCGACACGGAGCCACCCTTTCGCACATCCGCCGCTACCTGGGCCAGGTCTCCGACCGGATGGCCGAGCACTACGCGAAAGTCGCGGTCTCCGAGATCGAAGACGTGCTGCAGCACATCTGGGTCGCCGGCCCCGGGGCACCCAATCCGGGAGAACTCCTCTCCGGCCCGGTCACGCCGCTGGATCGCCGCCAGGCCGAGGCGCTTGCCGTGGACCTCTCCCGACGCAGCACGCCGGCCCAAGGCGGCTTCTGCACCTTCCAGCCCGTAGTCGACGGCGGGGCCTGCCCGTTCAACCTCGACTGCGAGAACTGCGACAAGTTCGTCATGTCCGGCGCCGACCTTCTCTACTGGCGCCGCAAACGCGAGCACTGGGGTTCCGTCGCCGAGCGTGCTCCAGACGACCGCACCGCCGACTACCTGCATGAGCTATTCGCACCGACCGCCAAGGCCATCGACGGGCTGGAGCGGGCCCTGGCCGGACTCGGGTTACTGGAGGACGCCTTGGCGCTCGACCTTCGACGGCCCCAGGACTACTTCGAGCGCCTGTGGAACATCGGCTTCAAGGCCACTGATCTCGCTGCCGCCGCTGACGACACGGCCGAGCACGATGACGAGGGCGACGCCGAGGAGAGGCGGTCGGCATGAGCGCACCGGCCTCCCCGCCGCGCACGGCCGCCGCCCTGGCCGCCCGAGAACGCCGCGTCAAGGACATGCTCCAGCGGATCGAAGCCACCGTCGCCGAGTTGCGGCACCGACACACCGCAGTCACCTTCCAGGCCGTCGCCCGCAAGGCGGGCGTCTCCCGCACCTTCCTCTACGAAAACCCCGAGGCCAGGAGCCTGATCGAGACCGCACGGGAGCGGGGCGAAGGAGCCGGCCGACCAGAGCGGCATCACGGCAGCGAGGCCGAGACGGCCTGGCGTGAACGCGCGCTCAACGCCGAAGACGGGCTCAAGACCGCACACGCGGAGATCAGAAGACAGCGCTCCCGCATGGGCCAGTTGCTCGGTCAGATCCGCGACCTGGAGGCCGGCTGGTCGGACGAGTCGGTGACGCGCCTGGTCGAGCAGAACGCGCAGCTCAAACAGCGGGTTCAGCAACTGTCCCAGGACCAGCGGCAGATGGAGGAGCGACTGCAGGCGGCCCGGACGAACAACAGGTTCCAGGACCGCCGCATCGCCCAACTGGAAGCACAACTGCTGGAACACACCGGCGGCAGCTGAGCGGCCGTGCTCGCCTCGCTAATCGGAGCCGGGCTTCCAGCGCCCGGACGGAGGCCGTCACCGTCCCCGTCCTGGCGCCTGGAGCCACGGCCGGCGTCAGGGCCTGGGCAGCGGCAGGCCGGGCATCTGCGCTTCGGGCACGGCGCTCTGGACGAGGAAGCGCAGGTGGAATGCCTCCTCGGTGGCAACGGTGATCCGCTCCGGACTGTGCCGGGTACTACGGGACTTGTCCGGCAGGCCGGCGGCCCAGTGGGCGGGGTTGCCGAAGACGGGGCGGCGTGGTTCCGCGCGGACATGAAGGAGACCGTGCAGCCCAGCAGCTGGCCTTCGGCGGTGCTGTCGCCCGCGACGGTCAGCAGCACACGGGCGTATCCGTAGAGCCAGCCGGCTGACGTCGTCAGCCGGCCTGGGCTGGTTCCAGAGGCTGGTGCTGACGGGTGGTCTACTCGGTGTGCAGCGCCGAGGCGACGGTCATCCGGGCCGCCGACCGGGCCGGGACCAGGGCACCGAGGACCGCGATCGCCACACCCGCCAGGAGCATCGCGGCCAGCTGCGGCGCGTGCCACACGTCCTTCATATATGCGGGGAAGTCGACCACCCCGACATGGTCCACGACGAGGCGGTGCGCCACGATCCCGAGCGGGATGCCGAGCAGTCCGCCGACCGCGCCCAGCCCGGCGACCGAGGTCACCGTCATCACCACCACCTGCCGGGGTGTCATCCCGATCGACTTGAGCATGCCCAGGTCCCGGCGCCGCTCACGGGTGTTCAGGAGAACGGTGTTGAAGACACCGAGCGACGCGACGAGCGTCAGCAGCACCGTGAACACGGTCGAGAAGGTGATGACGGTGGCGGTGCCGGCGTTGCCGGAGTCCATCACCGACGCGTGCAGGCCCGGGTCGAGCGCCGCGACCGCCTCAGCGTAGGCACGCGCGTCGGCGCCGGAGGCGAGCCGTACCGTGTACTCGGTGGCGTGGGCGTCCGGTGCGAGTTGGGCGAAACTCTCCCAAGTGGCCTCCAAGGCACGGGCGTCACCCTCAATGAGCTGACCCACGACGGTCGCGGTGATCTTCCTACCGTTCAGCTCCAGCGTGACCCGGTCACCGAGCTTCAGCCCGCGCTGGCTCAGGAACGCCGGCCCCGCCACGATCTCGCCCGCCGCGGCCGGCGCCCGGCCCTTGACGATGGTGTGCTCGTACAAGGAATCGTCGCCGCGGTAGAAGTCGGCGAAGACGGGCTGGGTCTGCCCGGTCATGTTCGCCTGGGACAGCGCGCGGGCCCGTACCCCCTCCGCGCCCGGCAGGGACCGCAGCCGTTTCTCGATCTGCGGGTCACTGAGCCGGGGCGGAGTCCGGTCTTTGCCCGACCCCCCGGTCGTCACGTGAATCCTGGCGCCTCCGTCCTCCCGCCCGACATTGGCGTACGCCACCATGGTGCTGGTCAGTCCGGTCGACAGGGTCACCGTGGTGACCCCGAGGACGATGGCCGCCATGGTCAGCAGGGTGCGGCCAGGGCGGGCGAACGGCTGGCCGAGGCCCAGACTGACCGGCCGCGGCAGCCGGGTGGCGCCGAGCAGCCGCTGGACGCGCAGCCCGCGCCCGGCCTGCGGCGCGCCGCCCGCGCTGATCGCCTGTGCGACGGGCAGCCGGTGGGCGCGCAGGGCAGGGACCAGCGCGGCCAGCAGGACGAGGGCGGGCATGCCCACTAGGCAGGCCACGGACACCCACGGACTGATGCCGCCGACCGAGGCCCGGCCCACCTCGATGCCGCTGAACGCGACCTTCAGGATCGGCCCGGCCAGCGCGTTGCCTACCAGAGTGCCCAGCACGCAGCCCACCACCGCCGGTACGGAAAGCATCGTCAGGTAGACGGCGACGACCTGGTTGGGGGTGAAGCCCAGGGCCTTGAGCACCCCGATGTGCCGGTACCCGGAGACGACTGCCCCGCTGACCACGTTGCCGACGATCAGGGTGGAGACGAGCAGGCCGAGGATGCCGAAGAGTGTGATGAACGGGAGGTAGGAGTCGGCCAGCGCGGAGAAGGCCTGCTTGAGGGTGAGGTAGGTCTGAGCGCCGGTCAGCGATTCCTTGGGCAGTCCCGTGGTGGCCCGTGCCAGCGAGGCGCTCAGCTGGGCCTCCGTCGAGGAGTCCGTGAAGCGGTAGAGCATCTGGGCGGAGGTCGGGTGCAGTGCGGCCATCTGCTCGGGCGAGACCCAGGCGCTCCCCGACTTGCTCATGCTGGCGGCGAATCCAACGACGGTCAGCGTCGCTCCGCCGGGGGTTTCCAGCTTGGTGCCGAGCAGCTCGGGGCCTGGGGAGCCCTGGACGGACCAGTTGACGACGATCTCGCCGGGTGCGGTGGCCCAGTGGCCCTCAAGGAGTTCGATCCGGTCCACGGGGCCCGCCGGATCGGCCCGGCCCACCACCGTGAGGGTGCCGCCCGCCATCCAGAGCCAGTCCCTGGGGATGTCGACGACGGCCTGCCCGAACGGCCCGGCCGCAGCCTCCACTCCGGGCTGCCGGGCAGTCCGCGCCAACTGCTCCTGCGAGACCTTGGTGGTGTCGAAGGCCGCCACCGTATGAGCACCGCGCTGTGCGGCGTAGGCCTTGTCGAAGGGGCCCGAGGCGGCGCTCAGCAGCGCCAGCGCGAGCAGGACGGTCGTGGTGGAGCAGAGCACGACGAGCCCGATGACGAAGGTCTGGAGCCGACGGCGCTTCACGGCCGCGCGCGAGGCTCTCCATACGGCGCTCACGCGGTCGCCTCCAGCGTGCTCTCGCGGGCGACCCGGCCGTCGGCCACTTCGATCAGCCGGCTGGCGCAGCGGGTGGCCAGCTGCGGGTCGTGGGTGACGATCAACAGGGTCTGGCCGATCTGGTTGAGGTCGATCAGCAGATCCATCACCTGCTCGCCCGACCGGCTGTCGAGGGCGCCGGTCGGCTCGTCGGCAAGCAACAGGGCCGGGCGGTTCATCAACGCCCGTGCGACGGCGACCCGTTGCCGCTCTCCGCCGCTCAGCGTCGCCGGATAGTTGTTCCGGCGCTTGGCGACACCGAGTTCGTCCAGGAGCTCCAGGGCACGGCGGCGCGCCTGCCGGGCCGAGGTGCCGGTCAGCTGCGCGGCCAGCGCCACATTGTCCAGTACAGGCAGATCGTCGATGAGGTTGAAGAACTGGAAGATCATGCCGACGTTCCGCCGCCGGAACAGCGCCAAGCCGGTCTCGTTCAGTTTCCCGAGGTCATGACCCTGCACCTCGACTGTGCCCGAGGTCGGCCGGTCCAGGCCGGCCACCATGTTGAGCAAGGTGGACTTGCCGCAGCCGGAGGGGCCCATCACGGCAACCGCGTCGCCCGCCCTGATCTCCAGCGACAGGCCGTCCAGGGCCTTCGCGTCGCCGTACTCCTTGTGCACGCCGTCCAGCCGTACCACCACTTGCCGGGCACTGTCGTGATCAGTTGTCATGGCTCGAACCTAGGACGGAGTCCGCGGACGGGGCGTCACTCCCCGGATGTATCCGTCCGGGCACGTCATCCCGGGGATGTACGGAGCTGCATCCGGGGGCTGATGCGGGGCGTGTCGTGCAGCTGCGAAGATGGTCCGGTGTGGGGATCCGGGACGATGTGGCTGGTCATCGCCCTGGCGGCGGCAGTTGGCGCCGCTGGGTGTCTGTGCGTGGCGGTGGTCCGGGCGCGGCGGCTGCACCAGGCGGCCATCGAGGAGCGTGGCTGGCTGCTGGAGCGGGAGCGCGAGAGCGCGGCGCGGACCGCGGTCGACGCCGAGCGGGCCAGGATCGCCACCGAGCTCCACGACATCGTCAGCCACAACGTGAGCCTCATGGTGGTCCAGGCCGGGGCCGCCCGCGAGGTGCTGGCCACGATGCCGGACGAGGCCGCGGCGGCGATGAGCGCCGTCGAGACCGCCGGACGGAACACGATGACCGAGCTGCGGCACCTGCTCGGCCTGCTCGCCCCCGCGCAGAACGGCGACGACGAGCCCTACGGTATGGACCTGTCACCGCAGCCGAGCTTGAGCCGGCTCAGCCCGCTGATCGACCGGATCGCCTTTGCCGGCCTGCCCGTGGAGATGCGCATCTCGGGTGAGCCGCGCCCCCTGCCGACCGGGATCGATGTCACCGCCTACCGGATCATCCAGGAGGCCCTGACCAATGCCCTCAAACACGGGGACGGAGCGAAAGCCGAGGTGACGGTGCGATACGCGGACCACTACCTGCGAGTCGAGGTGCTGAACAGCGGGCCGAGCATCCTGTCGGGCAACCGGCCAGTGCGGAGGGAGCCGGTCCCGGGCCAGGCAGACGGAACGGGACGCGGGCTGCTCGGCCTGCGGGAGCGGGTCGCCGTCTACGGCGGCGACCTTGACGCCCGCCGCCGCCTCGGCGGCGGCTACCGCGTCCGCGCCCGGATCCCGCTGGACCGGCCATGACGACGCGCACCGAATCCGCCCCTCGCGTCGTGATCGCCGACGACCAGGAGCTGGTCCGCACCGGCTTCCGCCTCATCCTGACCGCCCGCGGCATCGACGTGGTGGGCGAAGCCGGCGACGGAGCCGAGGCCGTGGCCGCCGTGCGGAGGCTGCGGCCCGACGTCGTACTGATGGACATCCGGATGCCCGCCATGGACGGCCTGGAAGCCGCCCGCCGCATACTCGCGCAGGCCCCGGACTGCCGAGTGATCATGCTGACCACCTTCGACCTCGACCACTACGTCTACGCCGCCCTCGCCGCCGGAGCCAGCGGATTCCTACTCAAGGACGTCACCCCCGCGCATCTGGCCGCCGCCGTACGCCTGGTCGACACCGGCGACGCCCTACTCGCACCCTCGATCACCCGCCGCCTGGTGGAGCGCTTCGCCCCCAGCGCCTCCAGAACCGGCTCGGATCTCGCAAAGCTGGCCGTCCACCGAGACCTGGCCGCGCTGACGCCGCGCGAGCGCGAGGTACTGACGCTCATGGGCCGAGGTCTTTCCAATTATGAACTGGCGCGGGAACTGACCCTCAGTGAGGCGACAGTGAAGACCCACGTAGCCCGGATCTTCGCCAAGCTGACCCTGCGCGACCGGGCCCAAGCCGTCGTCCTCGCCTACGAGACAGGACTCGTCTCACCGGGCGAGTCTGCTGACACCGCCAACCCCTGCCGATAGCCAGCAATCTGGAGATCAAGCATGGATCAGCCAGTTTGGTGTCACATGAGGTGACGACCTCAGCCCGGCGCTATGTTCGGAAACGGCCGTCTGCGGAACATGATCAACTGTCAATTCCCGAAAGCGCCTGCACAGGTGAGCTAGTGATTCGCTGTCAAGTACAGGGAACTGCGAACGTGCCGGACGGGCCGAACTCGCCTGCATTACAGTCGAGTTGTCCATGATCGTGTACGTGATGGGGGCTTCCGGATGGCAGAGGAACCGGTGGCCGAGCGCGGGGTGCTGGCGCGCCGACCCAACGGACCCGGGCGAAGGAACTCTCCGCCAGGCCGACCATGATCGCGGCCTGAGAGCATCGAGGCGTGGGCAAGCACAGCCGACCCGGACCGTCGAACCAGCCGTCGCGCGCCGTCCCGCGTGTGGACGCCGACAACCCGTTCGCCGCGTACGACAAGCGGCGCCGCCCGCCGATGGACATCTACCGTCGCCACCGGCCGGTGCACGGCGGCGCCGGTCACCTCCGGCCCGACGAGCCGCGCGTCCTGGAGGAGCGGAGCGGGTCCGCGTACGAGCCGGTAGGCACCGCTCCCAACCTCGCGGCCGCCCAGGAATGGGTGAACGAACTCCGGCTCGGCGACGACCCCACAGCGAGATGACCCAGAGCGAAAAGCATCCCGGTCCGCAGCCGGTGCGATGACTCATCGAACGCCAGCCACCGCAGCACCGACCGGACACATGGCGAACATGTCCGGTACGCAAAGATCCTGGTCAAGACAGCTTCTCGCGAGAGGCGGTCGGAAAATTGGAGATCACCGGCACGTGCCAACTGGCCTGCACATACTGTCTGTCCGAGTCGGGTCCCCGGGCCACGCACGGCACGATGACTCCCGCGGACTGGCGGCAGGTCATCACCGACGCCGCCGCACTCGGCATCCCGCGCGTCCAGCTCATCGGCGGTGAACCGACCGTCCACCCGCAGTGGCGCGACTTCACCGAACACGCGCTCGGCCTCGGGCTCGGCGTTCAGGTCTACTCGAACCTGATCCACGTCGCGTGGTCATGGTGGGACACGTTCGAGCGGGACAGGGTGACCCTGGCGACCAGCTACTACGGCGACGGCGAGGCGTGACCATGGAGTGGGAACAGCACGCGGAACGGCTCGCGCACCAGGTGACCGACCCCGACTCGCGGTGGCTCGGTCCCGTGGCAGCCGTTCCCCGGCATGAACTGGTACCCCGGTGGTGGGAACGCGACCGGAGCGGAGGCTGGACCCTGCGCGTGGGCGAGGACGACCCGGACGCATGGCTTTCCGCCGCCTACGCGGACCGGTCCCTGATCACCCGCGTCGGCGCGCTGCACGCTGACCACGCCCAGCCCGACGACCACCCCGAGGGGCGCCCCACTTCGTCGGCGACACTGCCGAGCCTGGTCGTGTCGATGCTGCGGCACGGACGGCTCGGGGACGGGCTCGACCTGCTCGATCTCGGCACCGGCGCGGGCGGACTCACCGCCTACGCCGCCGCACGGCTCGGAAGCGAGCGCGTGACCAGTGTGGACGTGGACCCGTACCTGACGGGCGCGGCGGCGGAACGGCTGGCGCGGCTCGGGCTCCGGCCCCGATTCCTCGCCCTGGACGCCACGGCGGAGATCCCGGGGACGTACGACCGGATCATCGCCACCGTGGGAATGCCCGCCGGCCCGGGACTCCGCCCCGTGCTCGGCGCGCTCCGCGAAGGCGGACGGCTGGCCGCCACCCTTGCCCGGACCACCATGATCCTCACCGGGTGGAAGCAGGCCGGCGGTGATGTGGTCGGGCGGATCGAACGGGACTGGGCCGGGTTCATGCTCACCCGGTCCGGCGACGACTACCCGCCCGAGCTCGCCGAACTGTTCGCCCACGCCCGGGAAGCGGACGGGGACAAGACCAGCACCGGCCGCTATCCCGTGGTGAACGTCGACGAGGCATGGGAGGTCCGGTCCATGCTGGAAGTGACGACACCGGGCGTCGAGACCCGTTACGAGACCAGCGGACGGACCCGCACCGCCTACCTGGCGCACGCCGACGGGTCGTGGGCCCGGGCGTCCGCCGAGTGGACCGGCCCGCCCGAGGTGCGTCAGGGCGGACCGCTCCGGCTGTGGGACACGGTGGAACGCATCCGCACCTGGATGCTCGCCGAGGGCGGACTGCCCCTGTACGGCGCCGACGCGCGGGTGACACCGGACGGAGTGGTCCATCTGTCCCGGGGCCGCTGGCAAGGCACCCTCGGCGCACCGTAAGTCCGCCGCCCCGCCCGCCGTCCGGCGTGTGACCCGGTGACGGGCGGGGCTCCCGCCTCTTCGCGACGGGGTCCGACCGTCTACGTGTCGCCCCCGGCCCCGCGAGCCGTGACGAACGCACCACGCCCGGGAACCCTGTAGACGAGCCCGGCGTCCACCAGGGCGTCGATGGCGCGGCGAATGGTCGGGCGGCTGAGTTTGTACTCACCGGACAGGCGCGTCTCCGCGGTGAGCGCCCGATCGGGCTTCCAGTCGCCGCGTGCGATCCGGGCCCGAAGGATCTCGGCAAGTTGCTCGTACGGCGCATCCGGCGCGTCGCGCTCGATCTGATCGTCTGGCCCGTAGCTCATGCCCAAAACGGTAGCGGTCCGGCCGGACCCGTCACCTTGACAGTCATTGTCAGGCCTTTGCAGCCCTTTACAATCTTGGCTAGTCTCAGAAACACAAGAACCCCCGCGACGGCGGCAACCGTCCGGGGGCATGGCCAACGCTTAAGAGGAGCGTCAACGTGCGCAACCCTATCGCCCGAGCTTTTACGCGGCTGCTGAACGTCCTCCCCTGGACGCCCCGCACCCCCCGCACCCGTCCCGGACGGCACACCGCCAGGTACTTCGCGGATGCGGCCGGGTCCGTCAGGGCCCCGCTGGTCATCTGTGCCGCGCGGACCCCCGTCCCCGTACATGTGCTCGCCCGGAGCGTCCCGTCGCCGTGGGGGCACCGGGTCCCGCCGTATCTGCGGGAGTGGATCGGGGAGCAGGAGGAGCGGGAGCGGCAGTACGAGCGGCGGGTGGCCGCTGCCGCGGCGGCGCTCGGGGTGGACGTGCCGTTCACGTTCGACGGGTCCGACGTGGCGCGGGTCGGGGTGTCCGCGTGACGGACGGCGACCTGTTCCCCCAGGTGCCGCCGGTGTCCGGCGAGCACTGCTGCCTGTGCGGGCGCTGGACCGTCGCCCCGGTGGCCATCGGCTACGGAAGCATGAGCGGAAGCGTCAGCGTCACGCACCATGTGTGCGCCGAGCACGTGCACGCCCGGGGTCCGTGCACCGCCGACCACACCCCGCGCGGCCAGGGCCGATCAGCAGGCGTCGTCCGGCAGGCTCATCGCGACCTCGAAGCTCCCGGCGACCAGGCGGCGCCCGTCGAACACAGGGTCCTCGTCGAGCGTGGCGAGGACGCGGGGGTCCCCCGTGACGGCCGCGGTGCCTCGGTCGCGGACAGCCTTCGACGGCCACTCCGTGATGGTCACGACGGCCGACTCCAGAGCTGACGCGCCCGCCACGCTCGCGAGCCCCCGCAGTTCCCCCGGGCCGTAGGAGAGCCCGTCCGCGTGGAAGTCGTCCTGGCTGACCGGATCGCCCGTCTGCCAGTAGTCGACGATACTGGTCGCCCCGTACTCGCGGTAGATGTCGGCCATCCGCCGCGAGAAGGCCAGGTAGACGGCCTTGCGGTCACTCGGGACGGGAACGATGGTGATGTCGGCGAACGTCATCCGTACCTCTCGCGTAGGGCGCTTCCGGTCGGCGTGCGGTCGGCCGTTCTGAGCGCGGTCAGCTTACCGATCAACGTTCCCACGGGAGTTCGACGAAGCCGCGCGACGCCGACCGGCACCGCCGTCATGTGACCGGACCGGTTGTCGGACAGGACCTGGCGCGGGTGGACGGCGGGACGCCGCGTGCGGGGGAGGGCTCAGGCGTCGGCGGCCCGTTCCCCCGCGCTGCGCTCCACGCAGAACTCGTTGCCCTCGGGGTCCGTGAGTGTGGCCCAGCCCTTGCCGTCCGGCCTGCGGTGGTCCCCGGCCAGGGTCGCGCCGAGGGCCAGGAGGCGGTCCACCTCCTCCTCGCGGGTGAGGTCCTGCGGCTGGAGGTCGAGGTGGACCCGGTTCTTGACGGTCCTGGCGTCCGGGACGGTCACGAACAGCAGGCTCACCCCGGTGGCCTCGACCGTGGCCTCCGGGTCGCCGGGGTGGTCGTCGTCGGCGAGGCGCCCGCCGAGGGCCGCCGCCCAGAAGGTGGCGAGCGTGTACGGATCGGAGGAGTCGATGGTCACATGCCGTACGAGAGAGGTCATCCGGGCACCCTAGGACGGGGTCCGGGGCCCGCGCACCGGGATTTCCGCGCCCTCCGAGGCCTAGTCCACGATCCCGTCGGCGATGCGCCGGGCGCGCAGCTCGCGGATCGCCTCGCGGCGGGCGAGCCGGTGCGTGCGCCGGATCTGGGCCTCCTGGTAGCGCCGCTTGTCCCGCTCGCTCTCGGGTGCCACCGGCGGTACGACCCGCGGCTTCCCGTCCGCGTCGACAGCCGCGAAGACCAGGTACGCCGAACCGACCTGCGTCGCCGCGGTCGACTCGTTCCACCGCTCGGCGAGCACCCGCACCCCGACCTCCATCGAGGTCCGGCCCGTCCAGTTGACCTGCGCCTTCACATGGACGAGGTCCCCGACCCTGACCGGCTCCAGGAACACCATCTCGTCCATGGACGCGGTCACCGCGGGCCCGCCCGAGTGGCGTCCGGCGACGGCGCCCGCGGCGTCGTCGACCAGCTTCATGATCACGCCGCCGTGCACCGTCCCCAGGAGGTTGGTGTCGTTGTGGGTCATGATGTGGCTGAGCGTGGTCCGGGAAGCGGAGGTGGGCTTGCCGGGGATGTCGGGAGTGCCGGGATCGCCGGACTCCGTCACGTGGGCCTGATCTGTCATGTCCTCCACCTTATGGCGTGCCGAAGGACCCGGCTCACACGTGCCCGTCACCCCCCGTCGCACGGGCGCCACCGCGCGACCCGGCGCCGTCCGGATTGCATCAGCTCTGCAACAGCGGCGCCCCGAAAATTCCCGCGCCCTGTCAGGGCGCCGCCGCGACCCGGCACACTATGGCCCATGAACGAGTGGCCCGAGGGGCGGAGCGACCGGGGCGGCAGAGGCCGCAACGGTGACGGATATGGTCGCGGCAGTGGCAGCGCGCAGCCCGAGGGCGCCCGCGCGATGCCGCACGTCCAACGCGGCCGGGGCCCCGGCCCGCGTCCGTCGGCGCCACCGCAGCCGCAGGGCGTCCCGCAGCAGCACGGATACGGCCACCAGGGCGCGCCGGGCGGCCAGGGGCAGCAGCAGGACGGCTACGACAGCGGCTACAACACCGGCCAGGTCTACGGTTCCCAGGGCGGTGGCGGCGGTGGTGGCCGGCGCGGCGGCGGGGACGACGGCCGTCTGGGCGGCGGCGCGGCCCGTCCCGCGCCCGACTGGAAGCGCCGGATCAAGATCGGCTCGATCGCGCTGGCCGTGACGCTGCTCGCGGTCTCCGTCGGTACGTACTTCTGGGCCGACTCCAAGCTCAACCGCGAGGTCGACCTGTCCAAGGTCATCGAACGCCCCCGCGACGGCGACGGCACCAACTACCTGATCGTCGGCTCCGACAGCCGCGAGGGCATGTCCGCCGAGGAGAAGAAGAAGCTCCACACCGGCTCCGCCGGCGGCAAGCGCACCGACTCCATGATGATCCTGCACGTCGGCGACAGCGGGAACGCGATGATCTCGCTGCCCCGCGACTCCGACGTCGAGATCCCCTCCTTCGTCGGCTCCGACTCCGGCAAGACGTTCCAGGGCACCGGCCGCCGCGTCAAGCTCAACGCCGCGTACGCCGAGGACGGCCCCGAACTCCTCGTCCGCACCGTCGAGCACAACACCGGGCTGCGCATCGACCACTACGCGGAGATCGGCTTCGGCGGCTTCGCGAAGATCGTCGACGCGGTCGGCGGCGTCGAGATGAAGCTCGACAAGGGTTTCAAGGACAAGTACTCCGGCGCCGACTTCAAGGCCGGCACCCAGACCCTCGACGGCCAGCAGGCCCTCGCCTTCGTCCGCACCCGCTACGCCCTCGCGGGCAGCGACCTCGACCGGACGAAGAACCAGCAGAAGTTCCTGTCCGCGCTCGCGAGCCAGACCGCGACACCGTCCACGGTCCTCAACCCGTTCAAGCTGTACCCGACGATGGGCGCCGGCCTCGACACCCTCATCGTGGACGAGGACATGGGGCTGTTCGACCTCAGCGAGATGTTCTGGGGCATGAAGGGTGTCACCGGCGGCGAAGGCGTCTCCATGAACATCCCGACCTCGGGCTCCCGAGGCAGCAACCTCGTCTGGGACCGGGCGAAGATCAAGACCCTGGTCGACCAGATGAACAACGGCGACAAGATCACCGTCAAGAGCGGCTGACCCCGTCACCGTACGCGCGTGAGGGGCGGGCACCCGGCCGGGTGCCCGCCCCTCACGTCATATCCCGTCATGTCCCGCCCGGCCCGCCCCGCACGCGCGCGGGAACCGCTACCTGCCTACCCGCCGCACAGCACCTCGTCGCCGGACACCGCGCCGAACTCCCCGGACTCCGCCGGGACCGCCGCCCGGACCCGGGTGACCCCCTCGTACCCGCTCCCCGCGACCACCCGCATCACCGGCCCGCGCCCGCGCTGCTCCCGCAGCTCGCTGCCCGGCAGGGCCGCCGCCAGGGACTTCGCCGACCGGTCCCAGCGCGGGTCGTGGAAGATCAGCGTGCGGGTGACGGTACGGTCCGCCGCGTTCATGGGGACACCCGTCGTACGGAAGCCCGCCCCGCGCAGCGCCGCGTCGACCTTCCCGCCGAGTCCCGCGGCGGCCGTGCCGTTCTCCACCTGGACCCGGATCTGGTCGGGGGCCACCGGCACCTCCACCGCCGCCGGGCGCTTCTTGCGGACGGTCAGCGGCTTGTCGTCCCGCAGCGCCTGGAACAGCCGCTTCGCCTTCCGGTCGTCCCACTTCACCGTGGACCCGAGGCCCTTGACCTGATGGCTCGGATTGCCGACCGGCACCGTCGTGAACTCCGACGACGACGGCGAGAACCCCTTCATCGCCCGCCCCAGGGCCAGCATCTCGTCCGTACCGAAGTCCCGGGACGCCCGTACCGACCCCAGCGAGGCCTGCGCCAGCTCACGGAACCGCACCGGGTTCAGCAGCACCCCCGACGAGGTCGCCTTGGCGATCAGCGCGGCCATGAATGTCTGCTGCCGCTGCATCCGCCCCAGGTCGGCGGCGCCGTCGATATGACGCGACCGCACGTACTGGAGCGCCTGGCCGCCGTTCAGATCATGCGGCCCGGCCGCCAGGTCGAGACCCGTGTACGCGTCCTTCATCGGCTTCTCCGTGCAGATCCGGACCCCGCCGACCACGTCCACCGTCCGCATGAAGCTGGTGAAGTCGACCTCCAGATAGTGATCGATCTTCACCCCCGTCATATGTTCCACGGTCCGCACCGTGAGCTGCGGCCCGCCCTCCGCGTACGCCGCGTTCAGCTTCACCGGGTGCGGGGCGTGCTTGCGGCCCGTCGTCCGGTCGGCATGCCCGGGGATCTCCGCGTACGAGTCCCTCGGCAGGCTCACCACACTGGCCCGGCCCCGGTCCGCCGAGATGTGCACGATCATGATGGTGTCCGTGCAGCGGCAGGGCTCGCCGCCCAGCCGGTACTTCGCCCGCTCGGCCGGGGTGATCCGGTCCCGGCCGTCCGTGCCGACGAGCAGCATCGTCGTGCCGTTCCCGGCGCGCGGCCGGTTCTTCATGTCCTTGAACGGGTCGACCCGTTCGATCCCGCTGTCGATCCCCGTCATCAGCGTGTGCCCGATACCCGCCGCCGCGAGCACCGACACCGACAGGGTCGTCACGATCCGCCGCGCCCAGCGCGGACGCCCGCGTCCCCGGGGCGCCGCGGGCGCGGAACCCCGGCCGTGCGGGGGCCCCGCCGGGCGCCGCGGACGGGAGGACGGACGGGGCGGTGGGGGCACGTGGGGAACACCTTCGCGGTACGGGCGCGGGCTCGACGCTACGGGGCCCGGGGCCGCACCCGCGCGGGAACGGCCGAGGGGCCTGGACGACGGTACGTCCATAGGAAATGCTGCCCGCGTGACCGGCCGGACGGCGCGCGACCGTGTCCCCCGTTCGCGGTAACGTGAGCGGCGATGAACGCGACGCCCGCCCCGAAGCTTCCCCCCGTCTCCGTGATCATGCCGGTCCTCAACGAGGAACGTCATCTGCGCGGTGCCGTCCACGCGATCCTCGCCCAGGAGTACGCGGGCGAGATGGAGGTGGTGATCGCGATCGGCCCGTCCACGGACCGCACCGACGAGATCGCCGCCGAACTGGTCCGCGAGGACCCGCGCGTGCACACCGTGCCGAACCCGACGGGCCGTACCCCCGCCGCGCTGAACGCCGCGATCAAGGCGTCCCGGCATCCGATCGTCGTCCGGGTCGACGGGCACGGGATGCTGTCGCCCGACTACATCGCCACGGCCGTACGGCTGCTGGAGGAGACCGGCGCGCAGAACGTCGGCGGGATCATGCACGCCGAGGGCGAGAACGACTGGGAGCACGCGGTCGCCGCGGCGATGACCTCCCGGATCGGCGTCGGCAACGCGGCGTTCCACACCGGCGGACAGGCCGGGCCCGCCGAGACGGTGTACCTCGGGGTGTTCCGGCGCGAGGCCCTCGAACAACAGGGCGGGTACAACGAGGAGTTCATCCGGGCCCAGGACTGGGAGCTGAACTTCCGTATCCGTGAGGCGGGCGGGCTGATCTGGTTCTCGCCCGAGCTGCGGGTGTCCTACCGGCCCCGGCCCAGTGTCCGCGCGCTGGCCAAGCAGTACAAGGACTACGGGCGTTGGCGGCACGTCGTCGCCCGCTACCACCAGGGCTCCATCAACCCGCGCTACCTCGCGCCGCCGGTCGCGGTCTGCGCGATCGCCGCGGGTCTGGTGCTGGGGGTGGCCGTCACCCCGCTGGCGTTCGTCGTGCCCGGGGGGTACGTCGCGGCGATAGCCGCGGGGTCGCTGCCCGCGGGGCGGGGGATGCCGCTGGGGGCGCGGGTGCGGATTCCTGTGGCGCTGGCGACGATGCACATGTCGTGGGGCTGGGGCTTCCTCACGAGTCCGCGTGCGCTGGCCAAACGGGTCATCGCGAGTCGCCTTCGCTCGCGCCGCTGAGGTTCCTCGGCTGGACGCACTTGTCCCCGCGGGTCGCCTTCGCTCGGGCCTCTGGGGTTCCCCACCTGGGCGTACTTGTTCCCGTGCGGTACTCCGTGGGTGCGCAGTTCCCCGCGCCCCTGGATGCTGCCCCCTTGCGGTCGCTCTTCGGGTGCGGGTCCGCCCTCGTCTTTTGCGCAGTTCCCCGCGCCCCTTTGGGGGCGCCCCGTTCCCGTAGTCCTTCGGGTGCGGAAGCCCCCTCCTCGCGCAGACGCAGGGCTGCGGGAGGGGGTGGGCGGGAATCTCTGCCCGCAGACTCCGATGCTCTTCAGCCGGGTAACGACACGTCGTACCGAGCGTGTCGGATCGAGGACGGAGAATCCCGACCGGCACCGACCCGAAGAACAAGCCGGACGCGCCCCAAAGGGGCGCGGGGAACTGCGCACAACCACCGAGCGACGGCACAGGGACGAAGTGCGTCCAGCCGGACAGACCTGGGAAGCGCAAGCGAAGGCGACCCGCGGGGAACTGCGCGAAAACGACGAGCGACGGCGCAGGGACAACCGCGTCCAGCCGGACAGACCTAGGAAGCGCAAGCGAAGGCGATGCCCCGAGGTCAGTACGTAAACGCGGGGTTGACCTCCATGCAGGCGTCCTCGTCCGCCCCGTTCAGGAGGTCCGCCGACTCCGGCGTCCCCTCGGCCTCGGGCGAACCCGAACCCCCGCCGTACGCCACGCCCTCACGCCAGTCCGCCCCGACGACGAGTGTCACCCCGGAGACATCCGTCGACCGCTTCACCGCGGACAGCGGAATCCCCATCAGCTCGGCCACCCGCCGCGCGTCCCCCTCCAGATCCACACTGGGGTACGAGATCACCGTCCGCGCCTCGGTCACCGCGGCCTGGGTGTCGGCCACGGCCCGGGCCAGCCCCTTGCCCACGAGGAGCTGCGCGACGGTGGACGCCCGCCCCCGGGCCGGCGCGAGCACGTCCGTCCGGGTCCCGTTGACGACCTGTACGGGGATCTCCGCGTCGTCCGCCGCCGCGTCCTCGGACTTCTTCGGCGCCGCGGCCCGCTTCTTCTTGTCCTTGCCGTCGAGCGCGACATCGTCCCGTATCAGCCGGAACAACTGCTCCGCGTCCCCCGGCTTGGGCACCACCCGCGCACCGAGGTAGTCGAACGGCATGGTCGTCATGGTGATCCGGTCCGGCGGCACCTTGCGCAGCTCGTTGCCGAGGTCGTACAGCTTCATCACGGTGTCGAGCCCCCGGTCGACGGTGAGCGAACGGGTCGCGGTCTCCGCGAGACCCCGCAGCTTGCCGGGGTTGCTGAGCGTCGCGTTCTCCCGCATCTCCCGCACCATCGAGCTCATGTACATGTGCTGGGCCTTGGCCCGCCCTATGTCGCTGCCGTCCCCGAACCCGTACCGGGTGCGCAGCCACTGGAGGGCCTGTTCGCCCTTGACGGAGTGGGTGCCCTTGGGGAGCTTGAGGCCGGAGCCCTTGTCGTCGTTCGTGTGGGAGTAGATGTCGCGGTCCACGCACACCGGCACCCCGCCGATCGCGTCGGCCATCGAGACCACCCCCGCGAAGTCGACCTGCACGAAGTGGTTGATGTGGACGTCGGTGAGCTTCTCCCAGGTCGCGACGGTGCAGCCCGCGCCACCGCGGCCCAGCGACTGATTGGTCATCAGCCGCCCGCTGCTCGCCGGGTACACCTTGCCGGTGTCGGGGTCGGTGCACTTGGGGATCTCGATGAGCGTGTCACGGGGCATGCTGACCACCGACATGTTGCTGCGGTCCGCCGAGAGGTGGATCAGCATCTGCACATCGGCCAGCGGGGCCGCGCCGACACTGTCGGTGGAGCCGCCGAGCTTCAGGTTCTCCTTGGTGTTCCGGCTGTCCGAGCCGATGACCAGGATGTTCAGCGGGGTCTGGCCCGCCGCGTTCGGGGTGGGCCTGGGCGCCTTGTGCTCACCGATGTTGAGCTCGCCCTTTTTGATGTTGCCGTTCAGATGGCGGTAGTAGAGGTATCCGGCGCCGGCCGTGCCGAGTATGACGAACGCGAGCACCATCGCCGACCAGCGCAGTATCCGCCGTCTGCGGCGCGGGACACGCCCGCCGGGTCCACCGGACCCGCCGCGTCCGCCGTTGCCGGGTCCCCCGCGTCCGGCGGGGGCCGGTCGGGAGCGCTCCCCCGGACGGGTGCGGTCCTTGGTCCTCGTACGGCCCGGGGGAGTGCGGGTGGCCGCGGTGCGGGTCCGGCCGGGCGGGGTCTCCTCCGCCGCGAGCGCGGCGGCGCTGCCGCCGGTGGTTCCGGAGTCCCGGGCGCCCGCCCGCGCCCCGTCCGTACCGGTGTCCGCCGCCGCGGGGACACCCGTACCGTCGTTCCCGGCGCCGCCGTCCTCCTCGTCCGCGAGGTCCGTGCCGCTCGGGGCGGGCGGGCCGCTACGACGGACGGGTGGCCGGGAATCCTCCCCGCGCATCCCACTTCGCCCCATCAGCAACCCCTCCCAGCACACCGCCGAAGTACTCAAGTTGCCCCGTTAGACGCCCGGGACACGCAAAGGGTTACTCCGAGCAGACCGCCTTGTCCGCTTCGACCTTCTGGATGCCCTCCGGCGCCTTCGTCGGAGCGTTGACCGGTACCCCCGCGCTCTTGAAGTCCTTGCCGAGCGTCAGCACGATCGCGGGCAGGCCCTGCGCGTTCTCCTCGCTCTCGCCCGGCTTCATCGCGGACGCGGGCAGACCCATGACCTCCGCCAGCCTGCGGGCCTGATCGGCCTGGTCAGGGGCGTAGGCGAGCTGGGTCTTGGCGACCTCGGCCGGTGCGTTGCCGAGCTGGGTGGACTTGAGCACGCCCTCATTGTTCTGGAGCCAGGTGAGAGTTTCCTGAGCGGATCCCGCGGGGGCGCCGCCGTTGTAGACGTTCACCCGGACCTCGGCGGGGTCGGACTTCGGCCCTTCGAGGAGTTTCGCCTGGGCGGCCTTCGCCTTCTTCGCGTCGGCCTTCTCCTGCTGCTTGACCTCGGTCAGCGACACATCGTCGCGGATCATCGCGAACAGCGGTTCGGCCTTGACGGGTTCGACGACGACGGTCGTCGGCACCTCCTCGGCCGGGTTGTCCTCGACGGGGAGCGTGGTGAAGGTGATGTTCTTCGGGTTCACCTTCTTCATCTCCAGCCCCACGTCCTTGAGCTTGTTGATGCTGCCGATCCCCGTGTCGACCTCCAGCGCCTTCGTCGCCGCCTCGGCGAGGTCGAGCATCTTGGTCGGGCTGGACAGCGTCGAGTCGGACTTCAGCTTGCGCATCAGCGAACCGAGGAACTGCTGCTGCACCTGGATGCGGTCGAGGTCGCTGCGGTTGCCGAAGCTGTCGCGGGTGCGGACGAACGCGAGCGCCTGCTCGCCCTCGATGGTGTGCTTGCCCGCGGAGAGCTTCAGATGCGACTTGGGGTCGTCGATGTCCTTGGCGACACAGACCTCGACGCCGCCCACCGCGCTCGTCAGCGTCTTCACCGCGTCGAAGTCGGCCAGCATGAAGTGGTCGACCTGCACCCCGGTCAGCTCCGTGACCGTCCGCATCGCGCAGCCCGCGTCCCGGCCGCCCTGGCCGAGGCTGGTGTTGAAACGCACCTGGACCGAACCGGGGACCACCTTGGTGGAGCCGTCCGACTGCTTCGTCGGGCAGTCGGGGATGTCCGTGATGAGGTCCCGGGGGATGCTCATGACCGTCGCGTTCGAGCGGTCCTTGGACACATGCAGCAGCAAGGTCGTGTCGGCGTGACCGGCGCTGTTCTTGTCGCCGTAGCCGCCGTTCCCCTCACCGGTCCGCTTGTCGGTGCCGATCACCAGGATGTTCACGGCCTTGTCCTTGCTGAACCCCTTGGCGCCCGCGCTGCCGACATCGGTGGTCTTGATGTTGCTGTTCAGATGCTCCAGATACAGATACGCGGAGGTGCCCGCGCCGACCAGGACCACGGCGAGCGCGCCACTGCCCCAGATCAGCACCCGCTTGCCCCGGGACTTCTTCGGCGGCCTCTTGCGCGCCGCCTTGCCCCGGCGGCGGTCCGGCGGCTCCGGCGGCGCGGCCCGGCGCCTGCGCTGACCGGGAAGATCACGGGTGCCGGACTCGTCACGGGACGGCGCGGAGGAACGGGAGCGGGACCCCGGCTGCCCGGGGCGCTCGCCCCTGGACGCACGGCGGCCCGCGGGGTCGGAGGGCTGCCGGGGCCCGGGCGCGCGTGCGGCCCCCGGCCGGGGAGCCCGACGCGGGGTCGGCACACTCGACTGCTCCGGGGAACTGTCGAGCCGAAGCTCGTAGTCACCGGTCTCTGGATTCAGTACCCACTGGTCTGCGGGGTCGATGTCGTCCCCCCGCCCATGGCCTTGCGCGTCCACGGTTGTATGCGTCCTCCGTAAGGGCCCAGCGCAGCGCCTTCCCCCCTCGAAGGCACGCAGTGGATCAGTCACTCAGTGCACGACCATGCGACGGCCGCCCGCACCGGGATCGCTCACACTATCCGCCCAGTTGGGCGCACAGCGAGGACGGTGACACATTCCACGTCCATACAACCGGGCAATATGGAGCATTTCTTCGGCCGTTGATCCGGTTCCCGCATGTGTGTTTGCTCCCAGGCTGTCCGGATGTGGCCGTGGCACACTCGCGCTCGCGCGACGGCTGGGACATCTGGGACGGGCGGCGCCACGGGTCGGCCGGGCCCGGCCCCGGACCCGGCCGGCCCCTGAGATCCACCCCGCCGCACCCGTCGGCACTCAGTGCCGTGACCGGCGGGTCGTGGCGGTACGGGACGTGGCCGGTGGGGCGGTGGCGGTCGCGGTGGTGCTGGACGGTACGGGGTCGGCGTGGTCGCGGCGCTACCGGACGGGGCGGCCGGTCGTGGCGGGTCGTGGATGTGCGTGGTCGGGGTGCGGCGCTGCCGGAGGGGCGTGGCGGGTCGTCGTGGTCCGGGCGGTACGGGGTCAGCGGGCCGTGGCCGTCACATGTTCGGTCTCGACGCGTTTCGCCAGCGCGTCGTCGTCGAGATCCCCGGAGTTGCGGCACAGCACCACGGAACCCCCGGCGGCCAGCGGCCCGTACAGTCCCGCCGCGAGCCCGTCCCAGGTGTCGTACCCGAGCAGCGACATCACCCGGGCGCCGGGGCCGACGATCCCGAGCCGCTCCGCGTCCGCCACCGCCCGCGCCACGACCTCCGCGCCGGAGTACTCCGCTCCCGCCACGATCAGCGCCGCCTCGTGCGGGTCGACCGGGGCGAAGGGGGCGAACCGGTCCCCCTGTGAGGGCACCTCGACCGCGTAGTCGGCGAACCCCTCGGGGGCCACCGGGAATCTGCCGCCCAGCGGGCGCAGCGCCAGCGCCACCCGTTCGCCGCCGCACGCGCGGGCCGCGTCCAGCGCGTCCGGACCGGCCACCACGGCGTCGGCGCGGCCCGCCGCGCCGCCGACATCGGCGACCGCTCCCACGGACGAGCAGGCCAGCAGCCATACCGCGGTCTGCCAGTGGGCGGGCAGCAGCAGCGCGACCCGGTCGCCGGGCTCCACGTTCAGCTCGCCCTGGAGCAGGTTCGCGGTCTTGGCCACCCAATTGGCGAAGGTGGCCACCGACAATTCGACCCGTTCCCCGGTCGCGTCGTCGTAGAAGGTCACCAGCGGTCGGGACGGGTCCGCGGCAAGCGCGGATCGCAGCAGGTCGGCGGGGGTGCGATCGGAGGCGTTCACGCGCGACAGGCTACGCGCCCCGGAGGGGGGACGCGCCCGCCCGGGGGAGCGGCCACAGGTCCGGGCGGGGGAACGGGCCGACCCGCGCGGGTGGACAAGCGGTCGCGGGCAGACGGTTCGTCAGTTCTCCGATGGACAGATAAGAGTGCTTATGTCAAAGATGAGGCGTATGCGTGGATTCCTAGCTTCCTCGGTCGGCGTCACCTGCGCGATCGCACTGGCCCTCCCGCTCGCCCTGCCCGCCGCGGCGCGGTCCGCGCCGCACCCGGACCCCGCCCCACCGGACACCCCCGCCGCCCCCGCCGCACCGGCCCGTCCCGCGACCCCGGCCCGCCCTGCCGCCCCTTCTCCTCCCGTACCGCCGGGCGGCACCCAGTCCCTCGCGCTCGCTCCCCGCCCCGCCGACCGGGTGCGGCCGCCCGGCACCCCGGAGCAGGGTCTCGCCCCGCGCGGTGTCCGCCCCTTCTCCCTGGTCGGCGTGGTCTGGGAGGACGCCGCGGCGCAACTCGACGGCCGGGTGCAGGTCCGTACCCGCGCCACCGGCACCGCCGACTGGTCCGGCTGGCAGGACCTCGACGTCCACCAGGGCGACCACGGCGCCGACCCCGGTTCCGACGAGGCCCGTCCCGGCCGCGTCCGGGGCGCCACCGCCCCGCTGTGGGTCGGCGACTCGGACGGGGTGGAGGCCAGGGTCACCGGCCACCCGTCCGACGACCGCACCCACCCCGGCCATACGTCCCCCGGCCGCGACCGCGCCGCCGCGCTGCCCCGGGGCCTGCGCCTGGAACTGGTCGACCCGGGCCCCGAACCAGGGTCCGAGTCCGGGTCCGGCGGCGATTCCGAGTCCGACCCCGCGCCCCGGGCCGGTGCCGCATCCAGGGTCGGTGCCGCGCCCCGGGCCGTGGCCGCCGAGCCCCCCCGCGCCCGCGTGGCCGCCCCCGCCAAGCGCTACATCGGCCCCCGCCCCGGGATCGTCAGCCGGAAGAAATGGGGCGCCGACGAGGGCCTGCGGGACCGGGGCTTCGTGTACACCACGTCCGTCAAGGCGGCCTTCGTCCACCACAGCGCCACCGGCAACAACTACCGCTGCTCCCAGTCGCCTTCGGTCATCCGCGGTATCTACCGCTACCACGTGCGGAGCAGCGGCTGGCGGGACCTCGGCTACAACTTCCTCATCGACAAGTGCGGCACCGTCTACGAAGGGCGGGCCGGGGGAGTGACCAAGGCGGTCCTCGGGGCCCACACCCTCGGCTTCAACGCGAAGACCATGGGCATCGCGGTGCTCGGCTCCTACGGACGGACCAAGGTGCCCTCCGCCGCCGTCAAGGCGATCGCCAAGCTCACGGCCTGGAAGCTGGGGCTGTACGGAGCCAATCCGAGGGGCAAGACATATCTGACGTCGGGCGGTGGCAATCTGTACCGAAAGGGAAAGAAGGTTCGGCTCCATGTGATCTCCGGGCACCGTGACGGCTTCAACACGGCGTGCCCGGGAGCCCGCCTCTACAGCAAGCTCGGCACCGCCCGCAGTACCTCGGCCCGACTGCAAGGACGCTGATCACGCAACCGTCAGGCCCCTGACCGCGTCTGCCGGGCGAGCGGTCCGCACACACCGGCCGGCCGGAGACGAGTCCGGCCGGCCCCGGCAGAAGGCAGGGACGAGACAGGTGACAGAAGCGATTCTCCTGGTCGGTGGCAAGGGCACCAGACTCCGTCCGCTCACGGTCAACACCCCCAAGCCGATGGTCCCCGCGGCCGGGGTGCCGTTCCTGACCCACCAGCTGGCCAGGGCGAGGGCCGCGGGCATCGACCACATCGTGCTCGCCACGTCCTACCTCGCGGAGGTCTTCGAGCCGTACTTCGGCGACGGCTCCGCGCTGGGGCTGCGGCTGGAGTACGTCACCGAACGCGAGCCGCTCGGCACCGGCGGGGCCATCCGCAACGCCGCCTCCCGGCTGGCCGCCGGGCCCGACGACCCGGTCGTCGTCTTCAACGGCGACATCCTCACCGGGCTCGACATCCGCGCGCTGATCGCCGCGCACGGGACGAGCGGCGCGGACATCTCCCTGCACCTCACGAAGGTCGCGGACCCGCGGGCGTACGGGCTCGTGCCCACGGACCCGACGGGCCGGGTGACCGCGTTCCTGGAGAAGCCGCAGACCCCCGAGGAGATCGTCACCGACCAGATCAACGCGGGGGCGTACGTCTTCCGCCGGTCGGTCGTCGACACCATCCCGGCCGGGCGCCCGGTCTCCGTGGAGCGCGAGACGTTTCCCGGCCTGCTGTCGTCCGGCGCCCATCTCCAGGGCATGGTCGACTCGACGTACTGGCTGGACCTCGGCACCCCGGCGGCGTTCGTACGGGGTTCCGCGGACCTGGTCCTCGGGCGGGTGCCGTCCCCGGCGGTGCCCGGCCGCTGCGGGGACCGGCTGGTGCTGCCCACGGCGCAGGTCGCGTCGGACGCGAAGCTGAGCGGCGGGACGGTGATCGGGCACGGGGCGCGGGTGGGCGCGGGGGCGCGGATCACCGGCAGTACGGTGCTGTCCGGGGCGGTCATCGCGCCGGGGACGGTGATCACCGACTCGATGATCGGGGCGCGGGCGCGGATCGGGGCGCGGACGACGCTGCGGGACACGGTGGTGGGGGACGACGCGCGGGTCGGGGCCGACAACGAGTTGCGGGACGGGGCCCGGGTCTGGTGCGGCGCGGCGCTCCCGGCGGGCGCCCTCCGCTTCTCCCCTGACCGGTAGCCCGTAGCGGTTGCCGCTTGCTGTCGCTCCTCGGGTGCGGGCCTGTCCTCGGTCTGTCCGGGTGGGCGTACTTGTCCCTGTGCGGGTCGCTCGGTGGGTGCGCAGTTCCCCGCGCCCCTGGGTTTCCTGTGCTGGGCGTACTTCGTTCCTGTGCCGTCGTTCGTGGGGTGCGCAGTTCCCCGCGCCCCTTTGGGGCGCGTTCTGCCGTCTTTCGGGTCGGTGCCGGTCGGGATTCTCCGTCCTCGATCCGACACGCTCGGTACGACGTCCAGCACAGCCACTGAAGCATCGGAGTCTGCGAGCAGAGATTCCCGCCCACCCCCTCCCGCAGCCATGCGACTGCACGAGGAGGAGGCTGAGACGCCCCCAAAGGGGCGCGGGGAACTGCGCAAAAGACGAGGGCAGACCCGCACCCGAAGAGCGACCGCAATGGGGCACCCCCCAGGGGCGCGGGGAACTGCGCACCCCCGGACGTACCCGCACAGGAAGCAGGTACGTCCAGGTGTGGAACCCCAGAAGCGCCAGCGAAGGCGACCCGCGGGGAACTGCGCGAGCAACCAAGGACCACCCGCACCCGAACGGGAACCGCAAGGGGCGCAACCTAAGGGGCGCGGGGAACTGCGCGAAAACGAGGACGGCCCCGCCCCCGAAGAACAACCGCAATGGGGCAGCATCCAGGGGCGCGAGGAACTGCGCACCCCCGTCCGACCGGCACAGCAACAGGTACGTCCAGGTATGGAACCTCAGGGGCGCGGGGAACTGCGCGAGCAACTAAGGACCACCCGCACCCGAACGGGAACCGCAAGGGGCGCGACCTAAGGGGCGCGGGGAACTGCGCAAAACGAGGACGGCCCCGCACCCGACGGACAACGGACCCGGGGGCAGCATCCAGGGGCGCGGGGAACTGCGCACCCCCGGACGTACCCGCACGGGAACAAGTACGTCCAGGTGTGGAACCCCAGAAGCGCCAGCGAAGGCGACCCGCACAGGAAACCTCGGAAGCGCAAGCGAAGGCGACCCGCCGGACCGGAGGGGTCAGAGGAGGCCGATGTCGGTGCGGGGCATCTTCGGGTGGCGCCGGGCCGGGGCCACCCCGGACAGCAGGATCAGCCGACAGGCCCTGTGCCGCTGCCCGGCGTAAGGCGCCAACAGCTCCAGCATGCCGTCGTCGTCCACGTCCCGGTCCCCCGCGAGGGCGTACCCCACGACCCCGGGAAGGTGCAGGTCCCCGACCGTCACACAGTCCGCCGCCCCATGACTGCGCTGCACGACCTCCGCCGAGGTCCAGGGCCCGACGCCCGCGACGAGCTCCAGCCGGGCCCGCGCGGCCTCGGGCGCCAGCCCGGTGGCCTGCTCCAGCCGCCCGGCCACCCGCACGGCCCGCAGCACGGTCGCGGCCCGCTTGTCGTCGACCCCGGCGCGGTGCCACTCCCAGGACGGCACCAGTACCCAGTCCCGCGCGCGGGGCATCACATGCAGCGACGGCACCCGCCGCCCGTCCGCCGCGGGCCCGGGCGCGACCTCCCCGAACCTGCGGACCAGCCGCCGCCACGCCCGGTACGCCTCGTCGGCGGTGACCTTCTGCTCCAGCACGGACGGGATCAGCGACTCCATGACCAGCCCGGTCCGGGTCAGCCGCAGTCCGGGCCGCCGCCGCCAGGTGTGCGCGACGACCCGGTGCCGGGGCACGAACTCGTCGGGCCGGTCCGCCCCGCCCAGCAGCTCCGGCAGCCGGTCCAGCAGCCACTCACCGCCGGGCCCCCACGCGATGCCCTCGACGTCCCCGCCCCGCGAGGCCACCCGCAGGGTGCCCGGCCCGGCGGGCGTCCGGCAGGCCCGCCACACGGACCCGTCGGGCATCGCGCGGAACGTGGGGTCACCGGGCCCGCGCCGCAGCGGCCCGAGCACGAGTCCCGGATCGACCGGTCCGGGCGGCGCCCACACCCGGGTACGTCCCGTGTCGTCCGCGTTCCGGCGGGGGCCCGACCCGGCGACGGGAGCGGGTACGCCGAGCTGCCCGCCGCGCACGGTCGTGCGCGTCGGTCGCGGTGCGTACCGTCCAGCCATGGGGTCAGATCCGTATCCGGGGGTCAGGGGCCGCGGGCCGGCCGGGAGGGGCCCCGCGCGCGTGGGTACGCCGCGGCGCCCGCCCCTTCACCGTACGTCGATGAACGCGTCGGCCTCCCGCGCGGGCCGTGGCCGGGGCTCCTCGGCGGGGTGCCCCACGGCGACCGCGCCCATGGGGTCCCAGTCGGCGGGCAGCCCGAGGACCTCCCGGACGACCTCGCGGCAGAACATCGTGGACGACACCCACGCGGAGCCCAGCCGCTCACCGGCCAGCGCGACGAGGAGGTTCTGCACCCCGGCGCCCATGGCGACGACGAACATCTCCCGCTCGGCCGCGTCCCGCCGGGCGTGCCCGTAGTGGTGCGCGCCGTCGGTCACCAGGCAGGGCACCACCAGATAGGGCGCGTTGCGCAGGACGTCGCCCCGGCGGACCCGTTTGGCGATGGACTCCTCCGGCTTGCCGTCCGCCCGCAGGTCCGCGATCCAGGCGTCCCGCATGGCGTCGAGCAGCGCGGTACGGGACGCGGCGCTCTCCAGCAGCACGAACCGCCAGGGCGTGGTGTGGTGCGGCGCGGGCGCGGTGACGGCGGCGGCGACCGCGCGGCGTACCGCTCCGGGGTCGACGGGCTCGTCGGTGAACGCGCGGATGGTGCGCCGCTGGGTGACGGCCTCGCGGACCGCCTCGGAGGTCCCCAGCCGGAACATGTCGTCGTACGCGGGACGGATCAGTTCCCGGGCGTCCGGTCCCGGACCGGTGCCGTCGGCGCCGGTCACGGTGTGCGGCAGCCCCCGCACCACGGCGACGGGCAGTCCCGCGGTCTTGCCCTTGACGAGGTCACCGGCGGCGGCGAGTTCGTCGGCGGTGGCGACGACGGTGGCGCTCAGCGGATTGCCGTGGCTGTCGGTGCCGCCCCGCAGATCGTCCAGCACATGGACGCCCGCCGCGCCGATGGCGATGTCGGTGAGGCCGTTGCGCCAGGGGCGCCCGGCGGTGTCGGTGACGAGGACGCCCACGGTGACCCCGAGGAGGTCCCGCAGCCCGTCCCGGACGGCCCGCGCGGACGCGTCGGAGTCCTCGGGCAGCAGCAGCACCGTCCCGGCGGGGGTGTTCGACGCGTCGACCCCGGCGGCGGCCATCACCAGGCCCTGCCGGTTCTCGACGATCCGCAGCGGGCCGCGGCGCGCGATCACGCGTACGGTCTCCGCGTCTATGGCGCTCTCGCGGTCGGCGGCGTCGAGCACCCGGCCCTCCGCCTTGGAGACGATCTTCGAGGTGACCAGGACGACATCGCCGTCGGCCAACGCGGGCTCGGCGGCGGCGATCAGCTTCGCCAGGTCGTCCCCGGCGGTCACCTCGCCGATCCCGGGCACCGCCCAGACCCGGAAGCCGTCCCGCGGCTGTGCGGTGCTCACGCGCGGACCTCTTCCGCCAGTGCCAGCGCCTCGCGCGCCATCCGCGCGGTGGCGTCGATGTCCGTCATCAGCAGGGGGACCGCGCGGCAGCGGATACCGGCGGCCTCCACGCGCGCGACGGAGCCCTCGTCCACGGTGTCGACCAGCCAGCCGTCCAGCAGGCCGGAGCCGTAGTGCTCCGCGACCGCCGCGGCGGTGGTCTCGACGCCGACAGCGGTCAGGACCTTGTCGGCCATCCCGCGCACGGGCGCGTCCCCGACGATGGGGGACAGGCCCACCACGGGGACGCCCGCGTCCGCGATGGCCTCGCGGATGCCGGGCACCGCGAGGATCGTGCCGATGCTGACGACCGGGTTCGACGGCGGGAACAGCACGACGTCGGCGCTCGCCAGCGCGTCGAGCACGCCCGGCGCGGGCTTGGCCCGGTCGGCGCCGACCGGGACGACGGCGTGCGCGTCCACGGAGGCGCGCAGCCGCACCCAGTACTCCTGGAAGTGGACCGCCTTGCGCTCACCCGCGCCGGGCTCGCCCTCGGGGACGGTGATCGCGACATGGGTCTCGATACGGTCGTCCGACATGGGGATGAGCCGTACCCCGGGCTGCCACCGCTCGCACAGGGCCTCGGTGACCGCGCTGAGCGGGTACCCCGCGGACAGCATCTGCGTCCGCACGATGTGGGTGGCGAAGTCCCGGTCGCCGAGCCCGAACCAGCCGGGTCCCACGCCGTACGCCGCCAGCTCCTCCTTGACGTGGAACGTCTCCTGCGAGCGCCCCCAGCCCTGCTCCTCGTCGATGCCGTCGCCCAGGGTGTACATCACCGTGTCGAGGTCGGGACAGACCTTCAGCCCGAAGAGGTGGATGTCGTCCCCGGTGTTGCCGATGACGGTGATGTCCGTGACCCCCGTGCCCTGTACGGCCTTCTTCAGACCGCGCAGGAACCGGGCTCCGCCGATACCGCCTGCCAGAACCACAATGCGCATACGGCCAAGTCTGTCAGGCGGGTACGACAACGCGGGGCCCGGCCGTGGGCGGCTCCGCTCAGGCCCGGGCGGGGGCGTTCAGCGCGGCGCAGCGGGCGGCGTGCATCGGCATCTCGGTGAGCCCGGGGAAGTACACGTGCAGGCTCACCGCCGGTTCGAGCGCGTCGTTGGCGACCTCGTGGACGTAGCCGGGCGCGAAGACCCGCTGTGCGCCCGGCCGCAGGACGCGTTCGGTGTCGCGGGTGCGTTCGGTCAGTTCGCCGTCGAGGACGGTGAGCACGCCGCTGGAGCCGCCGTGGTCGTGCCGTCCGCTGTCCTGGCCGGGTACCCAGGACAGCAGCCACACCTCGTAGCCGGGGCCGGTGCGCAGGCGGTGGTACCAGCGGCTGGTCGCGTCGTAGCGCACCAGGTGCGCCCACGCGGCGCGGTCGGCGGCGATGGTCCGGGCGAGGCCGGCGAACTCGGCCACGGTGGCGGGGTGCTCGCGGGCGGGCTGGAGGAGGTGAGGCACCTCAAGGATGTCGCCCGCGATCTGGAGGTCGCTGTCGCTGTTCATGGATGCGGTGGGTCCTCGGCGAAGAGTGGGGGGCGGGATGTGCGGCGGGGGCGGGGTGTCCGGATCACGGACGGGGGAACGCCCCGGGAAAGGCGTCGCCCGGGTACGGGCGAGGGGAGGGACGGCCGGAGCGCGGTGGGCTCAACAGCCGGAACAGCAACAGCTACAGCGCGAGCGGGCAGCACCGAAGGACCCGGGGCGGGTCACGGAAAGCGCCAAGTTCGCGAGCATGCCCACCAGGCAACCGGCTCACACCTCGGATGTCAACCGCGCCCCCCTCCCGTGGCGGGGTTTCACCTGTTCCGGTCGCTCACCACGTCGGAAGGTTTGTCCACAGCCCCCACGGGATACACGCGGCAACACGGGGTCTGTCCAACGACGTGACGGTCCCGTGATCCGAATGTGATCAGTTTCGCTTCCTCCTTGTCACCGGAACGACACCAATCCGTCGTCCGTCTTTCCCTCATGAGGGACATGGCCCCGAACGGGCGGTTGACGGGTGTCATGGTTTATGCCGATTTGAACACTTACCGTATACCCTTGGTTCCGCAGAGTGAATAAGGGACCCAATAGCAGATCCCGGCTTGACTCGCTCGGATCGGCACACTTGTAATTTCACTCGTGTCGTTTCGACCCGGATAGGTAACGACCACATCACGGGGACGCAAAAACAGACGAGGGGCGCTACATGACCGAGCTGTTCCAGCACCTGCTGGTCGAGGCAGTAGCCGTTGAGGCCGTCGAGGGCGTGGACGAAGAGGAACTCGGCTGGCAGGAGCGCGCGCTGTGCGCCCAGACCGATCCCGAGTCGTTCTTCCCCGAGAAGGGCGGCTCCACACGCGAGGCCAAGAAGGTCTGTCTCGCCTGCGAGGTCCGTTCCGAGTGCCTGGAGTACGCGCTCGCCAACGACGAGCGCTTCGGCATCTGGGGCGGTCTGTCCGAACGCGAGCGCCGCCGCCTCAAGAAGGCGGCGGTCTGACCCGCCACCAGCACCCGCCCGCCACGGCGAGCACCACGCACCACCCTTCACCAGCGCACCACTTCACCAGCGCACCACCGGTCATACCGGTAACACCGCACCACCGGGACGCCGGCACCACGGTGCCACCACGCCCGACCGGCCCACCCGGCGAACCACCCGGCCCGCACCCGGGCGCCCGGAGCCGCCCCGCACGGCCCCCGCCGAGGTCCACGCGGACCCCGGCCGCACCCACAACAGAACAGCCCCACCGCACCCGAGGACGGACGGACACCCTCAGGGGCGAACCCCGTAGCCCGAAGGCCAGGGTTGTCCACAGGCGGCAACCGGCCAGGCGCCCAGCGGTTAGTGTGGTCGCTCGTCCAAGACACCCCACACAGCGCCGAGGCCCAGCGCCCGGGCGATGTGCGTTGTCCACCACGTCCAGCGAACCGGGGCCCGTACCTCGATGTCCGTGCACAGCCATCCGACAGGCCACTACGCCACCACGGCCGCCGCGCACTTCACCGCGCCCGGCGGCACCCCGGCGGCCCACCCGGCGCTGTCAGACCCGACCAGCGCTCCCGAGCACCCGAGGCACATCGTCACCGCGGTCGTCGTCGCCCACGACGGCGCCCGCTGGCTGCCCGACGCCCTCGCCGGACTCCTCGGCCAGGAACGCCCCGTGCAGAACGCCGTCGCCGCCGACACCGGCAGCGCCGACGACTCCGCGCGACTGGTCACCGAAGCCCTCGGCGCCTCCCGCGTCCTGCATCTGGCCCGCCGCACCGGCTTCGGCCAGGCCGTCGACGAAGCCGTCCGCACCGCGCCCGTCCTCACCACGGACGACCTGCCGTACCTCAAGCGCCCCAGCGGCTGGGACCCCGTCAGCCGCACCTGGCGCGACGACGCGTACGACATGCCGGAACTCCCGCACGGCGAGCCCGAACAGTGGCTGTGGCTCCTCCACGACGACTGCGCACCCGAGCCGGACGCCCTCGCCCACCTCCTGCGCGTCGTCGAGAACGAACGCGAACTAGGACACGACGTGGCCGTCGTCGGCCCCAAGCTGCGCGGCTGGTACGACCGCCGCCAGCTCCTGGAGGTCGGCGTCTCCATCGCCAACAGCGGCCGCCGCTGGACCGGCCTGGACCGCCGCGAGCAGGACCAGGGGCAGCACGACCACGTACGCCCCGTGCTGTCCGTCTCCACCGCCGGCATGCTCATCCGCCGCGACGTCTACGAACAGCTCGGCGGCTTCGACCGCCGACTGCCCCTGATGCGCGACGACGTCGACCTCTGCTGGCGCGCCCACAACGCGGGCCACCGCGTCCTGGTCGCCCCCGAGGCCGTCGTCCGGCACGCCGAGGCCGCCTCCCGCGAACGCCGCGCCGTCGACTGCGTCGGCCGTACCGCCACCCCGCCCCACAAGGTCGACAAGGCGGGCGCCGCCTACACCCTCCTCGTCAACTCACGCGGCGCCGCCCTGCCCTGGGTCCTCGTCAGGCTCGTCGTCGGCTCCGTCCTGCGGACCCTCGCCTACCTCGTCGGCAAGGTCCCCGGACAGGCCCTCAACGAGATCACCGGACTCGCCGCGACCCTGCTGCGCCCCGGCCGCGTCCTCGCCGCCCGCCGCACCCGCGGCCGGCCGAAGCCCGACAAGAACGAACTGCGTCCCCTGTTCCCGCCGCCCGGCGCGACCGTCCGCGCCACCGTCGAACAGGTCACCAGCAGCTTCGCCGGCTCCGACGAGGCCGACACCGGCGGCCGGCACGGCGCCGTCGAGACCGGCCCAGGCGACGACGACGCCGAGTTCCTGGAGGTCGAGCAGTTCGCCCGCCTCAAGCGCGTCGGCCGCAAACCCGGCCCCGTCCTCTTCGCGGTCCTGCTGCTGTTCGCCCTCGTCGCCTGCCGCGCCCTGCTCGGCCCCGGCGCCCTCGCGGGCGGCGCGCTGCTGCCCGCGCCCGCCGAGGCGTCCGACCTGTGGGCCCGCTTCACCGACGCCTGGCACCCCGTCAGCACCGGCGGCACCCAGTCCGCCCCGCCCTACCTCGCGCTCGTCGCCATGCTCGCGAGCCTGCTGTTCGGCTCCACCGGACCGGCCGTCACCGTCCTCCTCGTGGGCTCGGTGCCCCTCGCCGGTGTCGCCGCCTACTTCGCGTCCCGGCCGCTCGTCATGTCACGCCTGCTGCGCGCGTGGGGCGCCATCGCCTACGCGTTCCTGCCCGCCGTCACCGGAGCCGTCGCGGGCGGCCGGATCGGCACCGCCGTCCTCGCCGTCCTGCTGCCCCTGATGGCGCGTGCCGCGGTCTCCGCGAGCGGACTCGCCCTCCCGGGCACCTCCACCGCGCGCGGCAGCTGGCGCGCCACCTGGACCCTCGCACTGCTGCTGACCGTCACCACCGCCTTCACCCCGGTCGTCTGGCCCCTCGCCCTGCTCCTGGGCGTCGTCCTGCTCGCCGTCCGCCGCCGCGACCTCGTCGCGTACGGACCGCGCGTCCTGGCCGCCCTCGGCACCCCGGTGCTGGTCCTCGCGCCCTGGTCCCTGACGCTGTTCTCCGACGCGCCCGACGCCTTCTTCCAGGAAGCCGGACTCGACCACCGCGGCGGCCCCGCCGCCACCGCCCTCGACCTGCTCGGCGCCTCCCCGGGCGGCCCCGGCACCGTCGGCGGACTGCTGCTCGGCGGCATCGTCCTCGCCGCGCTGGCCGCCCTGCTGCGCACCGAACGCCGGGTCGCCGTACTCACCGCCTGGACGGTCTCGCTGGCCGCCCTCACCCTCGCCGCGCTCTCCAACGGCTCCGCGTGGGCCGGACCCGCGACCCTCGTCCACGGCATCGCCCTCCTCGCCGCGGCCCTCCTCGGCGCCGACGGCGCCCGGCACCGCGTCGCCGAACAGAGCTTCGGCTGGCGCCAGCCGGTCGCCGCCCTCATCGCCCTCGCCGCCGCCGCGGGCACCGTCCTGTCCGCCGCCGGCTGGATGATCCGCGGCGCCGACGACCCCCTCGCCCGCCGTGACGCCGTCCAGGTCCCCGCCTTCGTCGCCGAGGAGAGCGGCACCCAGGACCAGGCACGCACCCTCGTCCTCGACGGCGAGTCACCCGCGCGCGTGGCCTACACCCTGGTCCGCGGCTCCGGTGTCCGCCTCGGTGACGCCGACGTGGCCGCCGACGGCCCCGCGGGCCCCCGGCTCGACGAGGTCGTCGCGAACCTCGTCGCCGGATCGGGCGCCGACCAGGCCGACGAACTCGGCGGCTTCGCCGTCCGCTACGTCCTCGTCCAGGACGGCACCCCACGCGCGATGAGCCGCGTCCTCGACACCACCCCCGGGCTCACCAGGCTCAGCCAGCAGGACGGCAGCGCCCTGTGGCGCGTCGACCGGCAGGTCGCCCGCGCGGTGATCGTCCCCAGGAGCGGCGACCCCCAGCCGGTCGCCGCCGGACCCGTCGACGTGCGTGCCACGATCCCCGCCGGACCCGAAGGCCGCGTCCTGCGCCTCGCCGACACCGCCGACCCCGGCTGGACCGCCACCCTGGACGGCAAGCCCCTCACCCGCACCACCGTCGACGGCTGGGCCCAGGGCTTCACCCTGCCCGCCACCGGCGGACGCCTCGCCGTCACCTACGAACCCCCGACCACGCACACCGTGTGGAAGTGGACCCAGGGCGCCCTCGCCGTCGTCCTCGTCGTCCTCGCCCTGCCCGGCCGCCGCCGCACCGTCGACGACGACCTGCCCGACGAGGCACAGCCCCCGGCGCCCACCGAGCCGCAGCCCACCGAGGGCCGCCGCGCCCGCCGTCTGCGCGCCCGGCCCGCCGACGGCTCCACCGGCGGCCCCGACGGCACCCCCGGCCCGGACACCCCCGGACACCCGGCCCCCGCGCCCCCGGCCGCCCCCGTCCCCCCGCAGCCCGACCACGGCGGCTGGGACACCCCGGCCACCACCACCGACCCCTACGCCCAGCAGGACCCGGCCGGCTACCCGCACGCCGCCGTCCCCGGCCGGCACACCCCCCAGGACCCCTACCAGGGCGCCTACCCGGACGGCGGCCACGAGCAGTACCAGCAGGACCCCTACCAGGGCACCGCACAGGACGGCGGCTACGCCCCGTACCCGCCCGCCGCGCCCCCCTACGGCGACCCCGGCCACGGCACCCCCCAGGAGCCGCACGGCACCCCGTACCAGGACCCCGGCGGGTACGACGGCGGCCATGCCCCCTACGACCCCGCGTACGGACAGCGTCAGCCCGAGCGGGGCCGGACACACGGCACCGACAGCGAGCACCCCGACGGGAGCCAGCAGTGAACCGCCCCACCCTGTCCCTGATCGCCGTGACGGCCGCGCTCGCCGCCGTCACCGGCCTCGCCATGGTGTCCGCGCCCGACGAGCCGGACGCGGGCCGGGAGACCGCCGCCACCCGCCTGCCCGTGGAACGCTCCAGCGCGCTGTGCCCCGCCCCCAGCAACTCGGAACTCGCCGACACCACGTACACCTCGTACACCCCGCGCTCGACCGGTACGCCCGGCTCCGGCTCGGCACGACTGAGTCCCGCCGCGAAGGAGTCCACCGGCTCCGGCAAGGCCGAACCGGTGGACGCGAAGCCCGTCCTCACACCCAAGAAGCCCGGCACCCCCGTCACCGGCGAGGACTCCGGGGCCGGCACCCCCGCCTGGATCGGCGCCGCCCGGGGCGACCTCGCCCCCGGCTGGACACTCCAGCAGACCACCACCGTCTCCGCGGGCTCCGGACGCGGCGTCCTCGGGGTGCTCTGCTCCGGCCCCGACACCGACTTCTGGCTGCCCGGCGCCAGCACCGCGAAGAACCGCACCGACTACATCCACCTGACCAACCCGGACGACTCCGCGGCCGTCGTCGACATCGAGCTGTACGGCGAGGACGGCGCCCTGGAGTCGTCCCTCGGCGAGGACATCCAGGTACAGCCGCGCGCGAGCGTGCCCGTGCTGCTGTCCACCCTCACCGACCGGCCGCAGCCCGATCTGACGGCCCATGTGACGGTCCGCAGCGGACGCGTCGCCGCCGCGCTCCAGGCCACCGACACCGCCCGCGGCGCCGACTGGCTGCCGCCCGCCGCCGACCCCGCCGCCTCCCTGGTCCTCCCCGGCATCCCCAAGGACGTCACCGAGGCCCGCCTCATCGCCTTCGCCCCCGGCGACGACGCCGACCTCGCGGTCCGCCTCGCCTCCCCGACCGGCCCCATCACCCCCGTCGGCAACGAGACCCTCCACGTCAAGGCCGGGATGACGGCCGCCGTCGACCTCGGGGACATCACCAAGGGCGAGGCGGGGTCCCTGCTGCTCACCCCCACCCGCGGCTCTTCGCCGGTCGTCGCCGCCCTCCAGGTCGTCCGCGGCAAGGGCGCCGACCGGGAGACCGCGTACATCCCCGCGACCCCCGCGATCGGCGACCGCGCGACGGTCCCCGACAACCGCGCCGAGGGCACCTCGCTGTCCCTCGTCGCACCCGGCGCCTCCGCGAAGGTCAGGGTCACCGCGTCGGCGGGCAGCGAGGGCGGCACACCGGCCACCAAGACGTACACCGTCAGGAAGGGCGCCACCCTCCTCGTCGAACCGCCCGCGCCCAAGGGCCTCAAGGGCTCCTACGCGCTCACCGTCGAGACGCTCTCCGGGGGCCCGGTGCACGCCGCGCGCACCCTGGAGATCCCCGACGACGGCATCCCCATGTTCACCGTCCAGACCTTCTCCGACGACCGGGGCACGGTCTCCGTCCCGAAGACGGAGGAAGACCTGTCGGTCCTCCAGGAGTGAGCGCACACGGAGTGAGGGCACACGGAGTGACGGCCCCCGCCCGGTGACCGGCCCACCGGGCGGTCGGCCACCGGTCCGCCGGGGCCGGACGGTCGAGGTCGGTCGGGGTGGGTCCGCCGAGCCGGTCAGTCGTCGTCGTAGTGCGGGTCGACGGCCTCCGGCGTGAGCCCGAGCAGCTCCGCGACCTGCTCCACCACGACCTCGTGCACCAGCGCCGCCCGCTCGTCGCGCCCCTTGCTGCGGATCTCCACCGGCCGCCGGTAGATCACCACCCGCGCGCGGCGCCCCTCCTTCGCCGTGACCACACCGCCCAGCGGTACGGGCTCCTCGTCCGCCGCGCCGTCCGGGGGGTCCAGCCGGGGCACCTCCAGGACCAGGAAGTCGATGTCGGACAGCTGCGGCCAGCGCCGCTCCAGCCGCTCCACCGAGTCCTGCACGAGATCCGTGAACAGTTCCGCCCGGCTGGCCGCCAGCGGCACCTGCGGTGGGGCCACCGGACCGCGCATGCCCCTGCCGTGGCGGTCGCGGCGGCGCGGGCCGCGGGGCGCTGGCGTGGGGGGCACGGGGTTGTCCATCACCGAGGAAGCGTAGTCCCCCGGCGCCCTCCGGGGCCTCCGTCACCGCCGGTGTCCGGACCGGCCCCGTCCACGGGCACCCGCCGCCCGCCTGTCACCGCCCGCGTACCGCCCTCGTACCGCCCGCGCGGAGGCTTGCGCGCACAGGTGTACGCCATGTCACTTGTTGACTATTCAAGCCAAGATTCTGATCAATGATGATCATGTCGCGAGCCGTCGATCATGTGGCACAACAGGGAAATTCCCCCCAGAGGTGGCCGCTCCCGACCCCTCGTGACCTTCCGACCAGGGGGCGGCCAGGGGGACATCCCAGGTCGGGGGGCCAATACCGGAAAGCCGGGGCGTCAGGTTCACGCCACGACACGGTGGAGTGACGTGCGGAGGCGTCGTCGCGGCCCGCTCAAGAGTGCGGTACCGTCCAACATCGTGAGCCCTGTACGTCGCTGTTCGCGCACCGCTTGCGGCCGTCCCGCCGTCGCGACGCTGACGTACGTCTACGCCGACTCGACCGCGGTCCTCGGCCCGCTCGCCACCTACGCCGAACCCCACTGTTACGACTTGTGCGCCGAGCACTCCGAGCGGCTCACGGCGCCCCGTGGGTGGGAGGTCGTCCGCCTCGCGGAGGCCAGTGGGCCGGCGCGGCCCAGTGGGGACGATCTCGAAGCGCTCGCCAATGCCGTGCGTGAGGCGGCGCGGCCGCAGGAGCGGGCGGCGGAGGCGGGGGGCACCGGTTCCCGTACCCCCGGCTACCCCGTGGAGTCGGGCCGCCGCGGCCACCTGCGGGTCCTCCGCTCCCCGGACAACTGACACTTCGTCGTCGCGCGGCGCCTGGGTCCCTTGTGCTGGGCGTACTTCGTTCCTGTGCCGTCGCTCGTGGGTTTCGCGGTTCCCTGCGGGTCGCCTTCGCTTGCGCTTCCCAGGTCTGTCCTGCTGGACGCACTTCGTTCCTGTGCCGTCGTTCGGTGGTTTCGCGCAGTTCCCCGCGCCCCTTTGGGGCGCGTCCGGTCGGTTCTTCGGGTCGGTGCCGGTCGGGATTCTCCGTCCTCGCTCCAACGCGCTCGGTACGACGTCCGGTGACCCGACTGGAGAGCATCGGAGTCTGCGGGCAGAGATTCCCGCCCACCCCCTTACGTGAGTCCTGCGACTGCGCGAGAAGGGTGGTTGAACCCCGGCCTCGGTCGACGCCGGCCCGCAGCCTGACCCCACCCGCAGCCTGAGAACAGCCCCAGCCTGAGAACAGCCCCAGCCGGGCGCCCCCAAAGGGGCGCGAGGAACTGCGCACCCACCGAGCGACGGCACGGGAACAAGTACGTCCAGCCGGACAGACCCAGGGGCGCGGGGAACTGCGCGAGCAACCAAGGACCACCCGCACCCGAACGGGAACCGCAAGAGGCGCCCCCAAAGGGGCGCGGGGAACTGCGCACCCACCGAACGACGGCCCAGGAACAAGTACGCCCAGCCGGACAGACCCAGGGGCGCGGGGAACTGCGCGAGCAACCAAGGACCACCCGCACCCGAACGGGAACCGCAAGAGGCGCCCCCAAAGGGGCGCGGGGAACTGCGCACCCACCGAACGACGGCACAGGAACAAGTTCGCTCAGCCGGACAGACCCAGGGGCGCGGGGAACTGCGCACCACACGAGCGACGGCGCGGGAACAAGTACGTCCAGCACAGGAAACCTCGGAAGCGCAAGCGAAGGCGACCTGCGGGGAACTGCGCACCCACGAACGACCCGCACGGGAACAAGTACGCCCAGCGCAGGGGACCTCGGGCGCGCAAGCGAGGGCGAGGGGCGACCGGGAAGGGACCGAAAACCCGGTGGCGCAAGCGAAGGCGCCTGGTGGGGGAATCGAAGACGGGTACTTTGGGGGCCCAAGAAGACCTCCAGGAGGGTTGGCCGTGGCTGTAGATCTGTCGCAGATCGTGAAGGCGTACGACGTCCGCGGGGTGGTCCCCGACCAGTGGGACGAATCGCTCGCCGAACTGTTCGGCGCGGCCTTCGCAGAGGTGACCGGCGCCGAGGCGATCGTGACCGGGCACGACATGCGGCCCTCGTCCCCGGGCCTGTCCCGCGCCTTCGCCCGCGGCGCCGCGGCCCGCGGCGTGGACGTCACCGAGATCGGCCTCTGCTCCACCGACCAGCTCTACTACGCGTCAGGCGACTTCGACCTGCCCGGCGCGATGTTCACCGCGTCGCACAACCCGGCCCAGTACAACGGCATCAAGATGTGCCGCGCCGGAGCCGCCCCGGTCGGCCAGGACACCGGCCTGGCCGACATCCGCGCCCTCGTCGAGCGCTGGTCGGCGGCCGGGGGCAGCGTCCCCGAGCCCGCCGGGACCGCGGGGACCATCACTCAGCGTGACACGTTGAACGACTATGCGGCGTACCTGCGTTCCCTGGTCGACCTCGCCACGATCCGCCCCCTCAAGGTCGTGGTCGACGCGGGCAACGGCATGGGCGGTCACACCGTGCCCACCGTCTTCGAGGGCCTGCCCCTCGACCTGGTGCCGATGTACTTCGAGCTGGACGGCACCTTCCCCAACCACGAGGCCAACCCCCTTGACCCGAAGAACATCGTGGATCTCCAGGCCCGCGTCCGCGAGGAGCGCGCCGATCTGGGCATCGCCTTCGACGGTGACGCCGACCGCTGTTTCGTCGTCGACGAGAACGGCGACCCGGTCTCCCCGTCCGCGATCACCGCGCTGGTCGCCTCCCGCGAGCTGGCCAAGCACGGCGGCAAGGGCGTCGTCATCCACAACCTGATCACCTCGTGGTCCGTCCCCGAGGTCGTCCGGGAGAACGGCGGCACCCCCGTCCGTACCCGCGTCGGTCACTCCTTCATCAAGCAGGAGATGGCCACCACCGGGGCGATCTTCGGCGGCGAGCACTCCGCGCACTACTACTTCCGTGACTTCTGGAACGCCGACACGGGCATGCTCGCCGCGCTCCATGTCCTCGCCGCCCTCGGCGGGCAGGACGGCACGCTGTCCGCGCTGGTCGCCCAGTACGACCGCTACGCGGGCTCCGGCGAGATCAACTCCACCGTGGACGACCAGACCGCCCGGCTCGCCGCCGTGAAGTCGGCGTACCAGGGCCGCGAGGGCGTCACCATCGACGAACTCGACGGCCTGACGGTCAGCGCCGCCGACTGGTGGTTCAACGTCCGTCCCTCCAACACCGAACCCCTGCTCCGGCTCAACGCAGAGGCCCGCGAGCAGCCCACGATGGCCAAGGTCCGCGACGAGGTCCTGGAGATCATCCGCGGCTGAGCCGACGAACGCGGGCCCCCGCACCGGACGTACGGCACCGGGCGCCCCGCTCACCTCGCCCCACCCCGCCGGGTACCGGAAGGCCACCACTTCCGGTACCCGGCGGTCCCTGTTCCGCAGTGCGGTACCCGCCGCACCCGCGGTCCGCCCGTCGCCGCCGATCCCGCCCGGCCGAGGGCAAGGGCGAGGACACCGCGCGGGTATCGGGAAACCGCCGCGATCGGGACCCCGCACGTCCCGCGACGGCCGGGGCACAGCGGTACGCTGACCAGGCCGCGGACCCGACCCCCCGCGCCCGCCACCGGAAGGAACCACCGACATGCCGCTCGAAGCCGGTCTCCTGGAGATCCTGGCCTGCCCGGCCTGCCACGCCCCCCTGGAGGAGACGGAGGCGGAGCTGATCTGCACCGGCGGGGACTGCGGCCTGGCCTACCCCGTCCGCGACGGCATCCCCGTACTCCTCGTCGACGAGGCCCGCCGCCCCGCGTAAGGGCACCCGGCGCGGTACCGGACCCGGCCCGCCCGAGGTCCGGCGACGGCAGGTGGCGACGGCACGGCACACCCCGACCGGCGCCGACGGCGACGCCCGTACCACCGGGCGCCTCCCACCCGGGGCCCACTCCGGCGACCGTCCGGCCGCCGACAGGCGATCCCCGCCACCGCACCCCGGCCGCCCGCCGGTCCCGCGCACCCACCGCCCGCCACCGGGACCACCCGCCGCACGGACCCCGGCCCAGCGCCGACCCGTACCGGACCGGCTCCGGACCGGCGCAGGACCGGTACCCACGCCGACCGGTACCGGACCGGCTCAGGACGGCACCACGCCGATCGGTACCGGACCCGGCCAAGGAACGGCACCACGCCCCCGCCCGGCCCACCGCCACGCCGCCCACCGCACCGCACGCCACGGCACCCGGGCCGCCGCACCCACACCCGGCACCCGACCGTCCCGCACCACCCCAACCCCGCACCCGCACCGCAGCAGCACCCCGCCAGCCCCGCACCCGCACCGCACCCGCCCCTCGGGGCCCCGCCCGTACCACCGCTCAGCGAACACAACCGCACAGCGAATCGGAGGCCGCTCCCATGCTCGACGAATCGCTGCTGGACGAGCCCGAGGCACTCGCCACGGCCGACCGGCGCGGACTGCTCCGGGGCGCCGCCGAGGCCGGTGCCCGCGTCCGCACCGCCGCCCGGCACGCAGCCGAGGCAGGCGTCAGCGCGCTCACCCCGGACGGCCGCCCCCGCGCCGTCCTCATGGCCGGCCCCGGCGCCGCCGCTACCTGCGCCGCCGACATCCTCGGCACCCTCGCGGGCGCCGCGTGCCCCGTCGTCCCGCTCCGGCCCACCGGGGTCGCCCCCGTCGCCGGAGCCCTGCGCTGGACCCTGCCCGGCTGGGCCGGACCCGTCGACCTGCTGCTGATCGCGACCCCGGACGGCACCGAACCCGGACTCGCGCAGCTCGCCGAACAGGCGTACCGGCGGGGCTGCACGGTCGTCGCCGTCGCCCCCGCCCGGACCCCGGTCGCCGAAGCCGTCGGCGCGGCGCACGGGCTGAGCCTGCCGATGGCCACCGCCCCCTACGAACAGGACGAACCCGAAGCGGCGTCCGCGCCCGGCGCCCTGTGGGCCCTGCTCACCCCGCTGCTGCTGCTCCTCGACCGCACCGGACTCATCGACGCGCCCGCCGCCACCCTCGAACTGGTCGCGGACCGCCTCGACCGCACCGCCGAACGCTGCGGCCCCGCCGTCGCCACCTACACCAACGCGGCCAAGACCCTCGCCTCCGAACTCGCGGAGTCCCTGCCGCTGATCTGGACCGAGGGCCCCGCCGCCGGACCCGTCGGCCGCCGCTTCGCCGCCGCCATCGGCGAACTCGCCGGCCGCCCCGCCCTCCCCGCGGAACTCCCCGAGGCCCTGCCCGCGCACGGCGCCCTCCTCGTCGGCGGACTCGCCGCGGGCGCGAACCCCGACGACTTCTTCCGCGACCGCGTCGAGGAGGCCCAGGCCCTGCGCGCCCGGGTCGTCCTGCTGCGCGACCGCCCCACCGGCGGCCTCAGCGCCGCCCCCGCCGCCCGGGAACTCGCCCTCGGCCACGACACCGCCCTCAGCGAACTCGAACCCGACCCCGGTACGGGCGACCCCGGCGGCCCACTGGAGAACCTCGCCGAACTGATCGCCGTCACGGATTTCGCCGCCGTTTACCTGGCGCTCGCTTCGAGGGCCTGACCTTGACCCCGGGGCCCCGCCCCGGGCCCGCCCCGCGCCGCCGCACCATGCCGGCGGTCCGCATGGAACCCGCGCGCGGGGCACCCACCGCCGTACCCGTACGAAGAAGGAGATCGCCATGGACCGCCTCGACAACACCATCCGCCCCTACGCCTGGGGCTCCGTCACCGCCATCCCGCGACTCCTCGGTACGGAACCCACCGGCGAACCACAGGCCGAGATGTGGATGGGCGCCCACCCCGGCGCCCCCTCCCGCACCGCGCGCGGCACCCTCGCCGACGTCATCGACGCCGACCCCCGGGGCACCCTCGGCACCCCCGCCGTGGAGCGGTTCGGACCCCGGCTGCCGTTCCTCCTCAAGATCCTCGCCGCGGGCGCCCCGGTCTCCCTCCAGGTCCACCCCGACCTGCCCCAGGCCCAGCGGGGACACGCCCGCGAGGACCGGCTCCGCATCCCCCTCGACGCCCCGCACCGCACCTACAAGGACGCCAACCACAAACCCGAGCTGATCTGCGCGCTCACCCCCTTCGAGGGCCTGTGCGGCTTCCGCGAACCCACCGCCACCGCCGATCTGCTGACCCGCCTCGGCGTGGACTCCCTCAAGCCGTACGCCGACATGCTGCGCGCCCACCCGCCCGAGGCCGCCCTGCGCGAGGCCCTCACCGCGTTCCTCACCGCCGACCGCGCCGAGATCGCGGCCACGGTCGCCGAGGCGGCCCAGGCCTGCGACCGCCTCGCCCGCTACGAGGACCCCGCCACCGGCAACCCCACCGGCAGCGCGACCGGCGGCACGTCCGGCACCCCCGCCCCGGGCCCCGCCTCCGCCTACGCCGCCTACGCGTCCCTCGCCCACCACTACCCCGGCGACCCGGGCGTACTGGCCGCGATGCTCCTGCACCACGTACGGCTCCAGCCCGGCGAAGCGCTGTTCCTCGGCGCGGGCGTCCCGCACACCTACCTCCAGGGCCTCGGCGTCGAGATCATGGCCAACTCCGACAACGTCCTGCGCTGCGGCCTCACCCCCAAGCACATCGACGTCCCCGAACTCCTGCGCGTCGTCCGCTTCGAGGCCGCCGACCCCGGCATCCTGCGCCCCGAGGCGTCCCCCGACGGCGAAGAGGTCTACGACACCCCCATCGACGAGTTCCGGCTCTCCCGCCTCGTCCACCCCGAGGGCGCCGTCCCCGCCACCCTCACCGCCGACACCCCGCAGATCGTCATGTGCACCGCCGGCACCGTCACCCTGCACGGCGAAGGACCCGACGAGACCCTCCCCCCCGGCGCGTCCGTCTTCGTCCCGGCCGGTGAGAAGACCCGGCTGACCGGCGCCGGAACCGTCTTCCGCGCCACCGTGGTGATCTGACCGCGCCCCCCGCCACGCCCACGGCACCCCCCGCCACACCGACCCGTACGGCCACGAACGAGTGATCGGCACGACGCGGGGGGTACGCAACCCGCGTCCGTACCCGTACGATCCCGCCTCTGTGCACGACTCCACCGCAACCCGTACCACCCGCAACACCGGCACCGTCACCCTCAGTACACACACGGGTACCGGCACCCGACAGGCGTCGGCCCCAGAGCGCCGCACCAGGCGAAGGGACACCACGTACACATGAGTGCGTCAGGCGGAACCAAGGCGATCGTGGCGGCCCTCGTCGCCAACCTCGCGATCGCGGTCGCGAAATTCGTCGCGTTCCTCTTCAGCGGCTCCTCGTCCATGCTCGCCGAGAGCGTCCACTCCATGGCCGACTCCGGCAACCAGGGCCTGCTCCTCCTCGGCGGACGCAAGGCCAAACGCGAGGCCACCCCGCAACACCCCTTCGGCTACGGCCGCGAGCGCTACATCTACGCCTTCCTCGTCTCCATCGTGCTCTTCTCCGTCGGCGGCATGTTCGCCATCTACGAGGGCTACGAGAAGATCAAGCACCCCCACGCCATCGAGAACTGGTACTGGCCCGTCGGCGTCCTCGTCTTCGCGATCATCGCCGAGACCATCTCCTTCCGCACCGCCATCCAGGAGTCCAACGCCGTCCGCGGCTCCCTCTCCTGGAAGGAGTTCGTCCGCCGCGCCAAGGCCCCCGAACTCCCCGTCGTCCTCCTGGAGGACCTCGGCGCACTCGTCGGCCTCTTCCTCGCCCTCGCGGGCGTCTCCCTCGCCCTCGCCACCGGCGACGGCCTCTGGGACGGCATCGGCACCCTCTGCATCGGCGTCCTGCTGATCCTCATCGCCCTCGTCCTCGCCGCCGAGACCAAATCCCTCCTCCTCGGCGAAGCCGCCGGCACCGACGACATCAAGAAGATCGAGACCGCCCTCGTCGACGGCGTCACCGTCACCCGCCTCATCCACATGCGGACCCTCCACCTCGGCCCCGAGGAACTCCTCGTCGCCGCCAAGATCGGCGTCCAGCACGACAACACCGCCGCCCAGGTCGCCGCCGCCATCGACGCCGCCGAGACCCGCGTACGCGACGCCTGCCCCATCGCCCGCGTCATCTACCTCGAACCCGACGTCTACAGCGACACCGAAGCGGCCAAGGGAGCCGACCCCGAAGCCACCCCCGGCGGCCCCCTCGCCCCACCCGCCGCCCCCTGACACCGCGCCCCGCCCGACCCGCCACCACAACGGCCGGAACCGGACCGTCCGCACCACGCCCCCTGGGGCCCGGCCACCCACCGGTGTTAGATTCGTCAGCAGAGCCAGACGTCGCTGCTGATGGCGGTCGGGCGGCCCGCACGCCGGGCCCACCGAGGGAGAGAGGGCCTCCGACGGACTGCGCTGCGCACCACGACCGGGCATTCCTGTGCCCGCCCGCCACCGCGCAGACCAGCCGACCCCACCTCGACCCATCACGAGGAGCAGCTCCCTATGACCACTGTCGACAACCGACAGGACTTCAAGGTCGCCGATCTCTCCCTCGCCGCCTTCGGGCGCAAGGAGATCACCCTGGCCGAGCACGAGATGCCCGGCCTCATGGCGATCCGCCGCGAATACGCCGAGCGCCGGCCGCTCGCCGGCGCCCGCGTCACCGGCTCCCTGCACATGACCGTGCAGACCGCCGTCCTCATCGAGACCCTCGTCGCCCTCGGCGCCGAGGTCCGCTGGGCCTCCTGCAACATCTTCTCCACCCAGGACCACGCCGCCGCCGCGATCGCCGTCGGCCCCGACGGCACCCCCGAGGACCCGCGCGGCGTCCCCGTCTTCGCCTGGAAGGGCGAGACGCTCCAGGAGTACTGGTGGTGCACCGAGCAGGCCCTGACCTGGCCGAACAGCCCCACCGGCGGCCCCAACATGATCCTCGACGACGGCGGCGACGCCACCGTCCTCGTCCACAAGGGCGTCGAGTACGAGCGCGACGGCAAGGTCCCCGCCCTCGACACCGCCGAGTCCGACGAGCACCGCGTCACCCTCGAACTCCTCACCCGCACCCTCGCCGAGAGCCCCCAGAAGTGGACGCGGCTCGCCTCCGAGATCCGCGGCGTCACCGAGGAGACCACCACCGGCGTCCACCGCCTGTACGAGATGCACCGCGACGGCAGCCTGATGTTCCCGGCGATCAACGTCAACGACGCCGTCACCAAGTCGAAGTTCGACAACAAGTACGGCTGCCGCCACTCCCTGATCGACGGCATCAACCGCGCCACCGACGTCCTCATCGGCGGCAAGACCGTCGTCGTCTGCGGCTACGGCGACGTCGGCAAGGGCTCCGCCGAATCGCTCCGCGGCCAGGGCGCCCGCGTGATCATCACCGAGATCGACCCGATCTGCGCGCTCCAGGCGGCGATGGACGGCTACCAGGTCACGACGCTCGACGACGTCATCGACAAGGCCGACATCTTCATCACCACCACCGGCAACAAGGACATCATCATGGCCGCCGACATGGCCAAGATGAAGCACCAGGCGATCGTCGGCAACATCGGCCACTTCGACAACGAGATCGACATGGCCGGCCTCGCCAAGATCCCCGGCATCGTCAAGGACGAGGTCAAGCCCCAGGTCCACACCTGGACGTTCCCCGACGGCAAGGTCCTCATCGTGCTCTCCGAGGGCCGCCTGCTGAACCTCGGCAACGCCACCGGACACCCGTCGTTCGTCATGTCCAACTCGTTCGCGGACCAGACCCTGGCCCAGATCGAGCTGTTCACCAAGCCCGACGAGTACCCCACCGACGTCTACACCCTGCCCAAGCACCTGGACGAGAAGGTCGCCCGGCTCCACCTCGACGCACTCGGCGTGAAGCTCACGACCCTGCGCCCCGAGCAGGCCGCCTACATCGGCGTCGACGTCGCCGGCCCCTACAAGCCGGACCACTACCGCTACTGATCCGCCCCCGCGGAACCAGCAGCACACCGGCAGGACCAAGGCAGGCCCCCGCACCCCCGTGCCGGGGGCCTGCCCCTTGCCCACCGGCCCCGACCACCCGGACCGGCACACCCGCCACACGGCCACCGCGCCCCACCGGAACAGCGGCACACCCCGCGACCGGAGATCAGAACGACCGAGGACCCCGATGCCCCGCGGCCACTACTCGCTCCACGACCCGCACGACCACACCCCCCTCGGCGAAGAACACTTCCACTGCGCCCCCGGCCCCTCCGGCTGGCGCTACGTCTCCCAACGCGTCGACCCCACCGGCGACCACTCCGGCTCCGTCGACCTCGCACTCGACGAACTCGGCCGCCCCATCCGCCTCGAACTCAACGCCGCGAGCTGGCAGGTACGCGGCGCCGCCATCGACGGCGTCACCTGGGTACGCACCGACCCCACCGGAACCCACGCCACCGAAGGCAACGTCCCCGCCCACGCCTTCACCGGCACATCCCCCGCCTTCCTGATCGCCACCGCCCGACTGCTGCGCCTCACCCCGGACACCACCGCCACCCGGGTACGCCTGGTCGCCTTCACCGACCCGGTCCTCGCACCCCGCACCGTCGACCAGTCCTGGGCCCTGGTGAACAGACAAACACACACCACTGACAACGCCCCCCTGACCGTGGACGAGTACCAGGTCACCGCCCTGGACACCGGCGAACAGCACAGCGTCCACCTCAGCGGCGACGTCGTCCTCTCCGCCCCCGGCATCGAGCTGGAGAACCTGGAGACCCCGCCGTCCGTCTTCGACTGACCGGCCGCCCCCTCACGAACCGGACCACGACCACAGGACCACGGGCACGGCACCACGGGCACGGGAGAGATCACCGGTACGGCATCACGAAGGCGGCGCGAACCCCGTGGCCCGACGCCCCTCGCCCCCCGGCTCCCGCACCGCACCGGAACCGGCGGAACCCCCCGGAGCGGCGGCAGCGCCCGCACCCGGCCCGCCCGGCACCCCGGACGCGGGCCCCGGCGCCCCAGGCGGCACGAACCCCCCGGGCGCCACGAAAGCCCCGGCCCCGCCGGCCCCACCGACCGACGGCTCACCGCCGCCGGGATACCCGGCCCCACCGGGACGGCCAGGCCCACCGGGATACGCGGGCCCGCCCGGATACCCGGACCCCGCGTACCCAGGTCCCGGATACCCGGCAACCGCCCCCGCCCCCCACCCGGCGGCCCCGCCGCCCCCGGCGAACGCACGGCGCGCGTCACGCGTCTGCCGCTCGTGCACCACGGCCGCCAGGAACGCGGCCGGCGGCACCCCCGGCGGCACGTCCGCCCCCGTCCGCCCGGCCAGCTCGCCCGCGAGCCGCCGCGCCATCGCCGACCCGACCTGCGGATCGAGCTGGGACATCCGCGTCAGGTACTGCCGCACCGCCAGCCACAGCTCGTCCGGCACCCCCGACAGATCCAGCCCCGAGAACCGCCCGGCGAGCCACGGAGGCGGCGCGGGAACGAACCCACCGCGCCCACCCGGCACCCGTTCCCGTACGACGAGGGTCCCCCCGAACACATCCCCGAGCCTGCGCCCCCGCTCGGACACCAGCGACGCGATGCTCGCCACCGTCCCGAACGTCAGCAGGATCTCGATCATCCCCATCCCGCCGCGCACCAGCGCGTGCCGGAACCGGATCGGCCCGCCGTCGTCCCGCACCACCCGCAGCCCGCACGCCAGCTTCCCCAGCGAACGCCCGTGGGTCAGGGTCTCGACGGCTATGGGTATCCCCACCAGCACCAGCAGGAACGTCGCCACGGTGATCGCCGCCAGGGCCGCCTCGTCCAGCGAGGCGGTGGCCGCTATCAGGCCCGTCATCACCAGGAAGTAGACCGCGAACGCCGCGGCAAGGTCGATCACCACGGCCAGGGCGCGGCTCGGCAGCTTCGCGGGCCGCAGCTCCAGCGCCACCGCTTCGCCCGTCACCAGATCACTCACGATCGTCATCCCTCCTCCGCCCTGGCCTGCCCCGGGCACAGCCAGTCTGCCAAGCTGAAACGCGTCGCCGCAGTACGGACGAGCCCGAGGAGCAGCCGAACCGATGGACCTCGACGTCTTCGTGTCCGCCCACCGGGCGGAATGGGACCGCCTGGACGCCCTGCTCCGCAGACAGCGCCAGCTCAGCGGCGCCGAGGCCGACGAACTCGTCGCCCTCTACCAGCGCACCGCCACCCATCTCTCCCAGATCCGCTCCACCGCCCCCGACCCGCAGCTGATCGGCCGCCTCACCCAGCTCGTGGCCCGCGCGCGCAGTGCCGTCACCGGCACCCGGAGGGCGTCCTGGCGGGACGTGACCCGCTTCCTCACCCACGGATTCCCGGCCGCCGTCTACCGCAGCCGTCGCTGGTGGGTCCCCACCGCCGTGCTCTCCACCCTGGTCGCGGTGCTCCTGGGCTGGTGGATCGGCACCCATCCGGAGGTCCAGGCGGGTATCGGCGCCCCGGCGGAACTGCGTGAGCTGACCCGCCCCGGCGGTGAGTACGAGACGTACTACTCCAGCAACCCGGCGGCGTCCTTCGCGGCCCAGGTCTGGACGAACAACGCCCAGGCAGCGGCGCTCTGTCTGATCCTGGGGGCCTTCCTGTGCCTGCCGGTGATCTGGATCCTCTTCCAGAACATGCTCAACATCGGCGTCGGTATCGGTCTGATGTCCTCGGCCGACCGGCTCGACGTGTTCCTCGGCCTGATCCTTCCGCACGGCCTCCTGGAACTGACCGCGGTGTTCGTCGCGGCCGGCACGGGACTGCGCCTGGGCTGGACGGTCATCGACCCGGGCCCACGCACCCGCCGCGCCGCCCTCGCGGAGGAGGGCCGTGCCGCCCTGG